>NZ_JBHXSA010000001.1:358188-419561 GCF_042716475.1 Streptomyces sp. NPDC058671
GTGTTGGACCCGCCCGGCCCGCTGCCCCGAGCCTTGACCCATGCCGCATCCGGAGCTCCCCCCCCCCCCCGCGGGCCCGGGGCGCGCCCCCCCCCCCCCCGGCGCCCCCGCCCCCCCCCCCGCGGGCACACCCCCCGGCGCCCCCCCAACCTGCTCGCGCCCCCCCGGGGGGGGGCCCCCCTCTCTCGTGTCGATACGTCAGTCCGGGACCGGGTCAGGACGTGACTGGGTCAGGACGTGACCGCGTCAGGGACGTCAGCGGTTTCCGCCGCGGCCGTTCCCGTTCCCGTTTCCGCCGCCCAGCAGGTCCTCAGGGATGGAGATCCCCGGGAACGGATTGGTCGGGGGCTTGCTGTCGCCCGGCTTGCCGTCGTTCGGCTTGGCCGGCTTGTTCGGGCCGGCCCCGCCGTCTTCCTTGTCCTTGGGCTTCTCGGCCCGCGGTACGGAGATGGGGGCGAAGCGCGGGGTCTCGGAGGCGTCCAGGGCGCCCGTCATCGCGATCTTCCAGATGGGGCCGGGGAGGCAGCCGCCGCAGACCTTGTCGTAGACCTCGCCGCCGATGGTGATGTTGTACATCGACCGCTTCTCGCCGACGTCGTCACCGACCCAGACGGCGGTCGACAGGTTCGGGGTGTAGCCGACGAACCAGGCGTCCTTGCGGTCGTTCGTCGTACCGGTCTTGCCCGCGTTGTCGCGGTCGCTGAGTCCGGCCTTCGTACCCGTGCCGTCCTCGACGACGCCCTTCAGCATCTGGTTGATCAGGTCGGCCGTGCGCTCGCTCATCGCCCGCGTGCACTTGGTCTGCGGCACGTTCAGCTTGTCGCCGTTGGCGGCCTTGACGGACTCGATGGCGACCGGGGAGCAGTAGATGCCGCGGTTGGCGAAGGTCGAGTAGACGGCGGCCATGTCGAGCGGGGTGCTCTCCAGGCTGCCGAGGGTGGCGGACGGGCTCTGCTTGATGGGCTTGCCCAGCTCGCGCTCGTAGCCGACCCTCTTCGCCATCGTCAACGTCTCGCACAGGCCGGCCATCTGCTCCAGCTTGGCGAAGTACGTGTTGATGGACTTGCCGAGCGCGCTGGTCATGTCATAGGCGCCCTTCTCCGACTCGACCTCGTTGTTGACCTCCCAGTTCGCGTACCCCGCAGGCTTGCCGTCGCAGAGCCTGAAGTCGCTCTCCGGGATGTTGATCTGAGCCGGGGTGTCGAAGCTCGTCGCCGGGCTGATGCCCTTCTCCAGGGCGGCCGCCGCCGTGATCGGCTTGAAGGTCGAACCGACCTGGAAGCCGTACGTCGTGCCGCCCATCCTGCTGCCGACGGCGAGGTTGAGCGTGGTCTGGTGCTGCTTCTGGTCCAGGCCGTACGGGCGGGACTGGCCCATCGAGAGGATCTTGCCGGTCCGGGGCTGGACCTGCACCACCGAGGCGGCGACCGGGTCGTCCTTGTGGATCTTCGCGACGGCGGCCTCGTTGGCCGCGGCCTGGGCGCGCGGGTCGAGCGTGGTCCTGACGGTGAGACCGCCCAGGTTCCACAGCTTCTGGCGCTCCTCGGCCGTCTTGCCGAAGACCGGGTCGGAGAGGATCGTCTTGCGGACGTAGTCGCAGAAGAAGCCGGCGCCGTGAACGGCGGTGATGCAGCCGTTCTTCGGGGTCTTCACCTTCAGCTTGAGCGGTGCGGCCTTCGCCTTGTCCGCCTCGGCCTGGCTGACGTCCTTCACGTCGGCCATCCGCTGGAGGACCACGTTCCGGCGCTTGGTGGCTTCCTGGATGTCGTTGATCGGGTCGTAGCGGCTCGGCGACTGGACGAGACCGGCCATCATCGCCGCCTCGCCCAGGTCCAGGTCGGCGGCGTGCTTGGAGAAGTACCGCTGGGAGGCGGCCTCGATGCCGTAGGCCTGCTGCCCGAAGAACGTGATGTTGAGGTAGTTCTCCAGGATCTTCTTCTTGCCCAGCTCCTCCTCGACCTGGATCGCGAACTTCAGCTCGCGGACCTTGCGGCCGATGGTCTGCTGGGTGGCCTGCGCGACCTTCTCCGGGTCGTCACCCGCCTCCTCGACGAAGACGTTCTTCACGTACTGCTGGGTGAGGGTGGACGCGCCCTGCGCGACCCCGCCCTCCTGCGCGTTGCGGTTGATCGCGCGCAGCACGCCCTTGAGGTCGATCGCCCCGTGCTCGTAGAAGCGTCCGTCCTCGATCGCGACGATCGCCTTCTGCATGTACGGGGAGATCTTCTCCAGCGGCACGACCTTGCGGTCCCGCGAGTACACCGTGGCGAGGAGCCCGCCCTCGGAGTCGAGGATCGTGGTGCGCTGACTCAGCGGCGGGGTCTTCAGGTTGGAGGGGATCTCGTCGAACCCCTCGACCGTCCCCTTCGCGGCCAGTCCGAGTGCCCCCGCCGCGGGCAGGGCGATGCCTGCCAGCACGGCTCCGGAGAGCACACTGACACCGAGGAACTTGGCGGCCTGCTGGGTCCCGGTCAGACCACCGCCCGAGCGCTTCTTTGCCATGGGGGCAGCCTACGTTCTCAATCGCCGGACACACGTATATGCCTTGGCCTAAGCTGCTCCCAACTGTCACAGCAGTGTGGTCCCGCATCAAGACCCGGGTGTGACAGCGGCATGAATTCCCGTGAACCCGAAACATGGGAATCTCCTGTCCGATTCCGGCTCATGCGTCACGTGGTGCCCGAAGTGGCCCCGTCGGAGAAGGGCATATCCGCGCGGTATGTCCGCTATCACACGCATGTCCTTCGATCACTCCCCTGGGTGATCTGACGCGCACGCATAGTCCGTTCGGGCCATCCAAGATTGGGCCCGAAGGGGGTGTTGCGCTGTGCCCACCTTCCGTAACGTCCCAACTGGCAGCGGTGAATATGCCGCTGCCGCCGTGGGGGAGCCTCGATTCGGGAGAGGACGGCGCCGGTATGGGCTGGGTAGCTGACTGGAGTGCGCAGGCGGCCTGCCGCACTACCGATCCGGATGAACTTTTCGTGCAGGGAGCGGCACAGAACAGGGCAAAGGCGGTGTGCACCGGATGCCCGGTGCGGACCGAGTGCCTCGCCGACGCCCTCGACAACCGGGTGGAGTTCGGCGTGTGGGGAGGCATGACGGAGCGCGAGCGCCGCGCCCTGCTGCGCCGCAGGCCGACCGTCACCTCGTGGCGGCGGCTCCTGGAGACCGCGCGCACGGAGTACGAGCGGGGAGCGGGCCTGCTGCCCGTGGCGATGGACGACGACGCCACGTACGAGGCGTACGCCGCGGTGGGTTAGCGCCTCTCGTTCGGATCAGGCCGGGCTCATCCGGAGGAAAGAGCCTGGGCCGCGTCAGGCGACGGTCTGCGCCCCGCCGTGAGCCGGTCACCGATGGCCCGCAGTCCGGCGAGGTCGTGCACATCGCCGGGCAGGGCCGCCACTTCGGCCACCGCCACCTCGGGGTGGAGCGCGGTGAAGCGGTCACGCGTGCGCTGCTCACGCGTGAGCACCCGCATGCGCTCGGCGTGCAGGCGCAGAAGCCCCGCGGTGAGCCGGCGCACGTCCGGGTCGGCCGTGCGGTCGGCAGAGCTGTGCATGGCGCTGGGGATGACACGGTCGTCGAGACGGTGTGTGCTGCTCGCGTCGGTGCTCTCGTCCGTGCTGTCGTGCGGTGTGCCCCGGTCGGCTGTGGGGGCAGCCCCGGGTACGGGAGTTGCGGCGGCGGTGGCGAGGTCGGACGGCTCGGGCTCCTTGGTCGGGGAGCCACCTCGCTCAGTCTTCCCACCCCCCTGATCCACAATTCGCGCCTCTTCAAGATTTTCCGCGGCGGCCCGCGCCCGCTCGGCCGACAGCCGGGAAGCCCCACTTCCGTGGACCCGGTTGAGGACGAGACCCGCCAGCGGCATCTTCTCGGCGGCCAGCCGCTCCACGAAGTACGCGGCCTCGCGCAGCGCGTCCCGCTCCGGCGTGGCCACCACGAGGAAAGCCGTGCCCGGGGCCTGCAGCAGCCTGTACGTGGCGTCGGCGCGGGTCCGGAAACCGCCGAACATCGTGTCCATCGCCGCGACGAACGTCTGCACGTCCTGCAGGAACTGACCCCCGAGCAGCTTCCCGAGGGTCCCCGTCATCATCGACATGCCGACGCTGAGGAACTTCATCCCGGCCCGGCCGCCCACCTTCGCCGGCGCCATCAGCAGCTTGATGAACTTCCCGTCGAGGAACGACCCGAGCCGCTTCGGTGCGTCGAGGAAGTCCAGGGCCGACCGGGACGGCGGGGTGTCCACGACGATCAGGTCCCACTCGTCGCGCGCCCTGAGCTGGCCCAGCTTCTCCATCGCCATGTACTCCTGCGTACCGGCGAACCCGGCGGACAGGGACTGGTAGAAGGGGTTGTCCAGGATCGCCCGCGCCCGCTCGGGATCCGCGTGCGCCTCGACGATCTCGTCGAAGGTCCGCTTCATGTCCAGCATCATCGCGTGCAGTCGACCGCCGTCGGACCCCTTGATCCCGGCGACCTCGCGCGGGGTGTTGTCGAGGGAGTCGATCCCCATCGACTGGGCGAGACGGCGGGCCGGGTCGATGGTGAGGACGACGACCCGTCGGCCGCGCTCCGCCGCCCGTACGCCGAGGGCCGCGGCCGTGGTCGTCTTGCCGACGCCGCCGGCGCCGCAGCAGACGATGATGCGGGTGCCCCGGTCGTCGAGGAGCGGGTCGAGCTCCAGGGCCGGGACGTCGAGGAGCGGATCGCGCTCCGGGGCCGGGACGTCCGCCTCCCGGAGCGGAACGTCGCGCTCCGGGGCCGGGACGTCTGCCTCCAGGGCCGGGACGTCGTGCTCGCGGGCCGGGACGTCCGGGACGTCGCGCTCCACGGCCGGAACCTTGTCGGGCTCGCTCTCGGCTGAGCCCGCGGCCTTCTCCGTCACGCGCCCACCCCTTGCTTCCGCAGTTCCTTCGCCAGCCGGTAGAGCCCGGCGATGTCCGCCCCGTCCCCCAGGAAGGGGAGCTCGTACGAGGGGACGCCGATGCCGTCGAGGGCGGCGCGCTGCGTCCGCTCCAGCTCCACCCGCCGCGCGTGCTCGGCCGCCTGGTCGAGCAGCGGCTCGACGAGCCTCGTGCCACCCGTGACGCCGGCGGAGACCAGGGTCCTGGCGATCGCGTCCCGGTGGTCCCCGGAGGCGGCCCGTACCGCCGCCTCGTCGAGGACGTGCGGCCGGACCATGTTCACCACGACCCGCCCCACCGGCAGCTCGGCCGCGCGCAGCTCCGCGATGCCGTCCGCGGTTTCCTGGACCGGCATCTCCTCCAGGAGGGTCACCAGATGGACCGCCGTCTCCGGGGACTTGAGGACCCGCATGACGGCCTGCGCCTGGTTGTGTATGGGACCGATCCTCGCCAGGCCCGCCACCTCGTCGTTGACGTTGAGGAAGCGGGTGATGCGGCCGGTGGGCGGCGCGTCCATGACCACGTGGTCGTACGTGTGGCCGCCGTGCTTCTCGCGCCGCCTGACCGCCTCGCACGCCTTGCCGGTCAGCAGGACGTCCCGTACGCCCGGCGCTATCGTCGTCGCGAAGTCGATCGCGCCGAGCTTCTTCAGGGCGCGCCCCGCGCTGCCCAGTTTGTAGAACATCTGGAGGTAGTCGAGGAGCGCGCGCTCGGCGTCGATCGCCAGCGCGTACACCTCCCCGCCGCCCGGGGCGACGGCGATCTTGCGCTCCTCGTACGGAAGGGTCTCCGTCTCGAAGAGCTGTGCGATGCCCTGTCTGCCTTCGACCTCGACGAGGAGGGTCCGCTTGCCCTCCGTCGCGAGGGCGAGGGCGAGGGCGGCGGCGACCGTCGTCTTACCGGTACCGCCCTTGCCGCTGACGACCTGAAGCCTGCTCACGTTGTCGAGCCTAACCACTGGCGGCGGCGCCCAATCAGGTGGCCGCCCCGGAGAAGCTCCCTAGGGGACGCCCCGGGGGGTGCGCCGGCGGGAGCTTCGGGGGGCCGCCTCTGAAGGCTGCCCGGCGGCAGCGGATACAGTCGGGCCCATGACCAAGTGGGAGTACGTCACGGTGCCGCTTCTGGTGCACGCGACCAAGCAGATTCTGGACACCTGGGGCGAGGACGGCTGGGAGCTCGTCCAGGTCGTGCCCGGGCCGAACAACCCCGAGCAGCTCGTGGCCTACCTGAAGCGGGCCAAGTCGTGAGCGGGACCGTCGAGGCGAAGCTCGCCGAGCTGGGCCTGACCCTGCCGGCGGTCGTGCCGCCGCTGGCCGCCTACCAGCCGGCCGTGCAGTCCGGCGTGTACGTCTACACCTCGGGGCAGCTGCCGATCGTGGACGGCAAGCTCCAGCTGACCGGCAAGGTCGGCGGGGAGGTCACCGCGGAGGAGGCCAAGAAGCTCGCGGCCACCTGCGCGCTGAACGCGCTCGCGGCCGTGAAGTCGGTCGCCGGTGACCTGGACCGGATCAAGCGGGTCGTGAAGGTCGTCGGATTCGTCGCCTCCGCCCCCGACTTCACCGGGCAGCCCGGCGTCGTCAACGGCGCGAGCGAGCTGCTGGGCGCGGTCCTCGGCGACAAGGGCGTGCACGCGCGCAGCGCCGTCGGTGTGACCGTGCTGCCGCTCGACGCCCCGGTCGAGGTCGAGGTCCAGGTGGAGCTGGTCGAGGCCTGACCTCGTCCCCTAGACCCGTCGCCGTACGTGCAGAGCCGGTTCCCTCCGCGTGAGGGGGCCGGCTCCCGTGCGTTCCCGGCCGCGTGCGCGGACTTCCGCCTGGGGGCGGGCTCCCGTGCGTTCCCGGCCGCGTGCGCGGACTTCCGCCTGGGGGCCGGCTCCCGTGCGTTCCCGGCCGCGTGCGCGGACCTCCGCCTGGGGGCGGGCTCCCGAGCGCTGCCCTGCCCGTGGGGGGCTCTCGTGCATTCCGGTGCTTGCGCATAGCATCCGCCCATGTCCCATGGTCAGCCGAAGCAACCGAGTGGTCAGCCGGAGCAGCCGGGTCCGACGGAGCCGTCGATTCCGCCCGGGCGGCCGGTCCGGCCCGAGCGGTCGAACGGTCAGTGGTACCCGCCCGAGTGGCCCGACCGCATCCGCGCCCTCGCCGCCGGTGAACTCACCCCGGTGACCCCCCGGCGCGCCGCGACCGTCATGCTCCTGCGGGACGGGGCCGCGGGGCCCGACGTCCACATGCTGCGCCGCCGTACCTCCATGGCCTTCGCGGGCGGCGCGTACGCCTACCCCGGCGGCGGTGTCGACCCGCGCGACGAGCACCCGGTGCGTTGGGCGGGGCCCGCACGGGAGACCTGGGCGGCCCGGCTCGGCCTCTACGACCCCGCGCAGGCCCAGGCCGTGGTCTGCGCCGCCGTACGGGAGACGTACGAGGAGGCGGGCGTCCTGCTCGCGGGGGAGGCCCCGGACACCGTGGTGGGCGACACCACCGGTGAGGAGTGGGAACGGGACCGGGAGGCGCTGGTCGCCCGCGAGCTGTCCTTCGCCGACTTCCTGGACCGGCGCGGGCTCGTGCTCCGCTCCGACCTGCTCGGGGCGTGGGCGCGCTGGATCACGCCGGAGTTCGAACAGCGCCGGTACGACACCTGGTTCTTCGTGGCCGCGCTCCCTGCCGGGCAGCGCACCCGGAACGCCTCCACGGAGGCCGACCGCACCGTCTGGATCCGTCCGGCGGACGCCGCCGCCGGCTACGACCGGGGTGAGCTGACGATGATGCCGCCGACGATCTCGACCCTGCGCGCCCTGGAGCCGTACGGCACGGCGGCCGAGGCCCTCGCGGCGGCGGATGCGCAGGATCTGACCCCGGTGCTCGCCCGGGCGCGCCTGGAGGGCGAGGAGCTGGTCCTGAGCTGGCCGGGGCACGAGGAGTTCACGAAGATCATCCCGGCGGGCGGTGAGCGGTGAGCGACGCCGCCGCGCTGCCGGGACAGCCGCGCGGACTCGTGGCCTCCGGGCCCGCGACGGACCGCGCCGTGAACGTCCTCGCGCCGAACCCGTCCGCGATGACCCTCGACGGCACCAACACGTGGCTCCTGTCCGAGCCCGGTTCCGACCTGGCCGTCGTCGTGGATCCCGGCCCGCTCGACGAGACCCATCTGCGCCGGGTGATCGACACGGCCGGGAAGCTCGGCAAGCGGATCGCGCTCACCCTGCTGACCCACGGCCACTGGGACCACGCGGAGGGCGCCGGCCGTTTCGCCGAACTGACGGGGACGGCCGTGCGGGCCCTCGACCCGGCGCTGCGCCTGGGCGACGAGGGCCTCGGCGCGGGGGACGTGGTGACGGTCGGCGGTCTTGAGCTGCGGGTGGTCCCGACGCCCGGCCACACCTCGGACTCGCTCTCCTTCCACCTGCCGGCCGACCGCGCGGTGCTCACGGGGGACACGATCCTGGGGCGCGGGACGACGATGGTGGCGCATCCGGACGGCCGGCTCGGCGACTACCTGGACTCGTTGCGGCGGCTCCGCTCCCTCACGGTCGACGACGGGGTGCACACGGTCCTGCCGGGGCACGGGCCGGTCCTGGAGGACGCGCAGGGGGCCGTGGAGTTCTACCTGGCGCACCGGGCGGGCCGGCTCGCGCAGGTCGAGGCGGCGGTCGGGAGCGGTCACCGGACGGCGGCGGAGGTCGTCGCCCATGTGTACGCGGATGTGGACCGCTCGCTGTGGCCGGCGGCCGAGCTGTCCGTACGGGCCCAGCTGGAGTACCTGCGGGAGCGGGAGCGGGGGCGGGAGTAGGCGGGGGGGCCCGCTCCGGGACGTGGTGCTCCCGTCGGCCCGGTGCGGGCGGACGTCACGATCCTGTCCCGAGGCGGACCCCGGCCCTGTGGCGTTCTTGACCCGTGTTTTACGCTCCGCTTACTTCTGGCCGTAGCTTTCGGGGGGAACGCCCGTGTTCGTCATCGCCATCCTGCTGCTCATCGCCGCAGTGGTGCTCTACTTCGTCGCCCGCTCGAACGACTCGAAGGGGCTGAAGCTCGGCGCCGTCGGCGCCGCGGTCGCCGGCCTCTTCTCGCTCGTCTTCAGCATGACGTACGTGATCAGCGCGTACGAGGTCGGTGTGCCGGTCGCCTTCGGCAAGGTCGGCTCGCCCATGACCTCGGGCATGCACGTGAAGTCGCCCTTCACCGATGTCACGACCTTCTCCACCCGCCCCGTCGACCTCAACCTCTCCGACAAGGACGTCGTCGAGGTCCGCTCCTCGCAGGGCGGCGTCATGTACGTCGAGGTCACGGTCAAGTGGGCCGTCGTCCCGTCCAAGTCCGTCGAGCTGTACAAGCTCGCCGGCAGCGAGGACGCCATCCAGCAGCGGCTCGTCTACCCCGACAGCCGGGAGATCGTCCGTAACGTCTTCGCCCGCTACACGAGCGAGCAGGGGTACGCCACCGACCGCGAGAAGATCAACGCCGAGATCGGCGTCCTGATCAAGGAGCGTCTCGTTCCGCGCGGCATCGACGTGACCACGGTCAACCTGCGCAACGTGAAGCCCTCGGACGCCCTCCAGGGTCAGATCGACCGCAAGATCCAGCAGCAGCAGGCCACCGAGCGTGCCCTTGAGGCCGCCCGCACCGCCAAGGCCGAGTCCGACCGCCGTCGGATCGAGGCGGAGGGCATCGCCCGCGCCAACAAGATCCTCAACGAGTCGCTGACGGACAAGGTCCTGACGAACCAGTGCATCGACGCGTTCAAGGAGGCCGCGGCGAAGAACCCGATCTACACCGTGCCCTGCGCGAACGGCGCCTCCGCCCCGGTGATCGTGGACGGTTCGAAGCGCTGACGGCCGGTCCGTCCGTACGGACGCGGAAGGCCGCCCCGGTCCGATGACCGGGGCGGCCTTTTCCGTTTCCGTACGTGCGCGGATTCCGTACGTGCGCGGGCACGTCTACCGGTACGTGCGCGGGCACGTGGGCCCATGCGTACGCGGGCGCGTACCGGTACGTACGCGCGTGCCTACCGCGAGCGCTTCGCGAGGCGCTCCACGTCGAGCAGGATCACGGCGCGGGCCTCCAGGCGCAGCCAGCCGCGCTGGGCGAAGTCGGCGAGTGCCTTGTTGACCGTCTCGCGGGAGGCGCCGACCAGCTGGGCCAGCTCCTCCTGGGTGAGGTCGTGGACGACGTGGATGCCCTCTTCCGACTGCACGCCGAAGCGGCGCGACAGGTCGAGGAGCGCGCGGGCGACACGGCCCGGGACGTCGGAGAAGACCAGGTCGGACATCTGGTCGTTGGTCTTGCGCAGGCGGCGGGCGACGGCGCGCAGCAGCGCGGTGGCCACCTCCGGGCGGGCGTTCAGCCAGGGCTGGAGGTCGCCGTGGCCGAGGCCGAGCAGCTTGACCTCGGTGAGCGCGGTCGCGGTGGCGGTGCGCGGGCCCGGGTCGAACAGCGAAAGCTCTCCGATGAGCTCGCCGGGGCCGAGGACGGCCAGCATGTTCTCGCGGCCGTCGGGGGAGGTGCGGTGCAGCTTCACCTTGCCCTCGGTGACCACGTACAGGCGGTCGCCGGGGTCGCCTTCGTGGAAGAGCGCGTCGCCACGGGCGAGCGTCGCCTCACTCATCGAGGCGCGCAGCTCGGCTGCCTGCTCGTCATCGAGCGCCGCGAAGAGCGGGGCGCGCCGCAGAACGTCGTCCACGAGTTCTCTCCATACTGTCGACCGGCTCAGGAACCTCGTCCCATGATGCCGGACGTGCAAACAGTGCGATCAATCACAACAAGTTTGACGTACCGAGTCGCCCGTCCGTACGTCAGGGCCCCGATTGGGGGCTGATCGGCCATGCCCGGGGCAGATGTCGGTGGCGGCCCCTAGGCTGGTCGGGTGTCCAACTCGCGGGTGACAGCGCAGGCCAAGGGGGCTGGAAGAGTGTCGGCCGAAGGGAATTCCGCCGTGGGCGAACACGATGTATCGAAACAGGCAAAAGGCGTAAATCGGAAGCCGGGGAAGCCCGAGTCGCGGCTCGCGACGGTGCGCAGAGCACGCAAGATCAACCGTGAGCTGGCGGAGGTCTATCCGTACGCCCATCCGGAGCTCGACTTCCGCAGCCCCTTCGAGCTGCTCGTCGCCACGGTCCTCTCGGCGCAGACCACCGACCTGCGGGTCAACCAGACCACCCCCGCCCTCTTCGCGAAGTACCCCACGCCCGAGGACCTCGCCGCCGCCGTCCCCGAGGAGGTCGAGGAGCTCATCCGCCCCACCGGCTTCTTCCGCGCCAAGACCAAGTCGATCATGGGCCTCGCCGCCGCCCTCAGGGACGACTTCGGGGGCGAGGTCCCCGGCCGCCTCGACGACCTCGTCAAGCTCCCCGGCGTCGGCCGCAAGACCGCCTTCGTCGTCCTGGGCAACGCCTTCGGGGTCCCCGGCATCACCGTGGACACCCACTTCATGCGGCTCGCCCGGCGCTGGAAGTGGACCGAGCAGGAGGACCCGGTGAAGATCGAGGCGGAGATCGCCGAGATCTTCCCGAAGAGCGAGTGGACGATGCTCTCGCACCGGGTGATCTTCCACGGCCGCCGCATCTGCCACGCCCGCAAGCCGGCCTGCGGCGCCTGCCCCATCACCCACCTCTGCCCCTCGTACGGGGAGGGCGAGACCGACCCCGAGAAGGCGAGGAAGCTGCTCAAGTACGAGAAGGGCGGTTTCCCCGGCCAGCGGCTCAACCCGCCGCCCGGCTACCCGGGCCTCCCCGCGCCCCCGCTGGGTGCCGGTGACTGAGCCCCGCCCCGAGCCCGCCCCGGGAGAATCCGGGGAACGAACCCGTCCATCGATGGCGTTGTGAAACACGGGGGTGCCTGTGACGCGCACTGACGAAGAGCTCCACGACGAGGACGTCCACGACGGACGGGTCCACGGCGCGAACGCCGCCGCCCCGCTGCCCGGGACCGGGGGGCTGCTCAGCCGGGACGGGCTGCCCGACTGGCTCGCGCCCGTCGACCGGGCCGCCCGTACGGTCGCCCCCGAGCAGCTGAGCCGCTTCCTGCCGCCCGCGAGTGGCGCGGGACGCCAGTCCGCCGTCCTCGTCCTCTTCGGCGAGGGACGGCGCGGCCCCGAGCTGCTGCTGATGGAGCGGTCCGGAAGCCTGCGCTCGCACGCCGGCCAGCCCTCCTTCCCCGGTGGCGCCCTCGACCCCGAGGACGGCACGCCGGCGGACGGCGGGCTCCTCCGGGCCGCCCTGCGCGAGGCCCAGGAGGAGACGGGGCTCGACCCGGCGGGCGTCCAGATCTTCGGCGTACTGCCCCAGCTCTACATCCCGGTCAGCGGGTTCGTCGTCACCCCGGTCCTCGGCTGGTGGCGATCCCCGAGCCCGGTCGGAGTCGTGGACCCGGGAGAGACCGCCCGGGTCTTCACCGTCCCCGTGGCGGATCTCACGGACCCGGCGAACCGCGCGACGGCGGTCCACCCCAGCGGCCACCAGGGCCCCGCCTTCCTGGTCGAGTCCGCTCTGGTCTGGGGTTTCACGGCCGGTGTGATCGACCGGCTGCTGCACTTCTCCGGCTGGGAGCGCCCCTGGGACCGGGCCAAGCAGGTCCCGCTCGACTGGCGGTCATGACAGGCTGAACCCCGGCGACCGCAATCGAATCTGCGAGGCATTAGACGGTGAACGTGCTGGACATCTTGTTGCTGCTCGCCGCCGTGTGGTTCGCGATCATCGGTTACCGCCAGGGATTCGTGGTCGGCATCCTGTCGGTGATCGGCTTCCTCGGCGGCGGTCTCGCCGCCGTCCTGCTGCTCCCGGTCATCTGGAACCAGCTGACCGACCACAGCGAGGTCTCGACCACGGCGACGGTCGTCTTCGTCATGATCGTCATCGTCTCCGCCTCGGTCGGCCAGGCCTTCACCACCCACCTCGGCAACAAGCTGCGGGGCCACATCGTCTGGTCCCCCGCGCGCGCCCTCGACGCCACGGGCGGCGCCCTGGTCAACGTCGTCGCGATGCTGCTGGTGGCCTGGCTGCTGGGCTCCCTGCTCGCCGAGACCTCCATGCCCACCGTGGGCAAGGAGGTGCGGAGCTCCAAGGTCCTGCGCGGAGTCGACCTGGTGATACCGGATCAGACGTCCCGCTGGTTCGACGACTTCAGCTCCACCCTGGCCCGCAGCGGCTTCCCCCCGGTCTTCGACTCCTTCGCGAGCGAGCCGATCACCCCGGTCCTGCCGCCCGATCCGGCTCTCGCCGACAGCCCCGTCGCCGCCCGCGCCCAGCGTTCCATCGTCAAGGTCGTCGGCACCGCGCAGAGCTGCGGCAAGGTCCTCGAAGGCACCGGCTTCGTCTTCGCCGACCGCCGGATCATGACCAACGCCCACGTGGTGGGCGGCGTCGACGAGCCGACCGTCCAGATCGGCGGCGAGGGCAAGCTCTACGACGCCAAGGTCGTCCTCTACGACTGGCAGCGTGACATCGCCGTTCTGGACGTGCCGGACCTCAAGGCCCCGCCGCTCGTCTTCACCGAAGAGGACGCCAGGAGCGGCGACGGCGCGATCGTCGCCGGATTCCCGGAGAACGGCTCGTACGACGTGCGCTCCGCCCGTGTCCGGGGCCGTATCAACGCCGACGGACCCGACATCTACCGCCGGGGTGATGTGCGCAGGGACGTGTACTCGCTGTACGCGACGGTCCGCCAGGGCAACTCCGGCGGGCCGCTCCTCACCGAGGACGGCAAGGTGTACGGCGTGATCTTCGCCCGCTCACTCGACGACGCGAACACCGGCTACGCCCTGACGGTCGACGAGATCCGCGAGGACATCGAGCGCGGCCGGACCGCCGGCCAGCAGGTCGACACCCAGGCCTGCGCCCTGTGATCCAGGCCCCGCGTGCCCTCTCAGGGGGTGACGCGGGGGTGCCGGAGGCGGGCCGAGACCCAGCGGGCCCGGCGACGCAGAATGAGCGAGATGCCCACCTCCTGCATGCCTGACATCCCCACCTCCTGCACGGCGTGCGAGCCGCCGGAGTCCGGCGGGCCACCCCCCTCGCGGGGGCCCGGCCCAGCGGCCGAGCGGCGGTTGCGTGCTGTCGTGTCAGCGAAGTCGTGCGTCCAGCCCATACTCCGACGTGTGCCCGTGGCCCAAGGTCGGTAACCACCTGGGGGGCCGCCAATCGGAGTATGCGCGAGGCACATGGCCGTTCGGGGAATGTCTGTACCCCCCCGGAACGGAGGGACCGTCAGCGGTCGGGCTCGGGGTCCTTCAGCCAGTTGACGAGCTCCGTCGAGAAGGCCACCGGGTCCTCCTCGTGCGGGAAGTGACCGAGACCGTCGAACAACCGCCAGCGGTACGGCGCTTCCACGTACTCGCCCGATCCCGCAGCGCTCCGGGTCCGCATCACCGGGTCCAGGGAGCCGTGCAGATGGAGCGTCGGCACCCGCACCGGCCGCTTCATCCGCCGGTTGAACTGGACGCCGTCCGGGCGCGCGAGGGAGCGGACCATCCAGCGGTACGGCTCGATCGAGCAGTGCGCCGTCGACGGGACCAGCATCGCCCGCCGGTACACCTCGACGGCCTCGTCGTCCGAGGCGGGCCGGGGCTGCGGCCCCGACCAGTCCCGGATCAGCTCCCCCACGAGTGCGGCGTCGTCCGCGACGAGCTGACGCTCCGGCAGCCACGGCCGCTGGAAGCCCCACACGTGCGAGCCGGCCCGCGACTGGGCGAAGTCGGAGAGCATCGCCGAGCGCCAGCGGCGCGGATGCGGCATCGAGGAGACCACGAGCCGGCGCACCAGCTTGGGCCGCATCACGGCCGCCGTCCAGGCCAGGTACCCGCCGAGGTCGTGCCCGACGAGCGCCGCGTCCGGCTCGCCGAGGGAGCGGATGACACCGGTGATGTCGAGGGCGAGGTTGGCGGGGTCGTAACCCCTGGGCGTGCGGTCGCTGCCGCCGACGCCGCGCAGGTCCATCGCGACGGCCCGGAAACCGGCCTCCGCGAGGACGGGCAGCTGATGGCGCCAGGTCCACCAGAACTGCGGGAAGCCGTGCAGGAGCAGCACCAGCGGGCCGTCGCCCATCTCGGCGATGTGGAAGCGGGCGCCGTTGGCCGCGACGTCGCGATGGGTCCACGGCCCGTCGAGCCGTACGGGCCCGCCGTTGCTGCTCTCGGGGAGGGTCATACGGACGAGCGTGCCACAGCGGAGGGCCTGCCCAGCGCCTTGTCGAGCGCCTTGTCGTACTCGGGGCGCGGGTGCGGCTTGACGTTCTGCATGATCGCCGCCGTCTGCTTGGCGGACGCGATGCTCTTCTCCGGCGGCTTGACCTTCTTGAACTTGGCGACGGCGATCGCCCCGAGGAGGCCGGCGACCAGCACGTTGAAGGCGAAGGACAGCAGGAAGCACCAGACGAGGTTCCAGCCCCCGTGGCCGTTGTGCCCGCCGGTCCAGGTGTTGATGGCGTACGCGAGGGCGAAGCTCAGCATCGGCAGCGAGAACAGCAGCACCACGAGGGCGCCGATTCCCAGGATGCTGCCGAGCGCTCCGCGCTTGACGTCCTGTCGGAGTTCGGCCTTGGCCAGGGCGATCTCATCGTGCACCAGCGCGGACATCTCGGCTGTCGCCGAGGCGACCAGCTGGCCGAGGCTGCGCTCGGTTCCGTCGAACGGGTCGCTCATCGGTGCTCCCTCTTGTCTTCTGCGGTCCGACTCAGATCATGCCGGACGGTCGGCCTCGTCGCGCGGTGCCCCCGCCGCTCGGGCGAGGTCCCGGTGCTCGGCGGCCTTCCGTTCGTGGATCGCGGCCATGCGGAGGTGGTACTCCGGGTCGCCCTCCTCGTAGATGTCGGGGATGCCGTCCTCGTCCTCGTCGCGGTTCTCCGCATCGTAGATGGCCTGGTACTTGCGGACCCGCAGCTTCAGCAGGACGGAGGCGAGGACGGCCGCGATCAGTGAGCCGACGAGGACGGACGCCTTGATCTCGTCGGTGAGGGCGGCGTCCCCGACGAAGGCGAGTTCGCCGATGAGGAGCGAGACGGTGAAGCCGATGCCGGCGAGGGAGGCGACGGCGAACACGTCGGGCCAGGCCAGGTCCGGGTTGAGTTCGGCCTTGGTGAAGCGGGCGGCGAGCCACGTGCCGCCGAAGATGCCGAGGGCCTTGCCGACGACGAGGCCGAGGACCACGCCGAGGGTGACCGGCTGGGTGAAGACGTCGTGGATCGCGCCGCCGGAGACGCTCACGCCGGCGGAGAAGAGCGCGAACAGGGGGACGGCGAGGCCGGCCGAGAGCGGGCGTACGAGGTGCTCGATGTGTTCGCCGGGGGAGTGCCGCTCGCCGTCGCGGGTGGTGCAGCGCAGCATCAGGCCCATGGCCACGCCGGCGACGGTGGCGTGGACTCCGCTGTTGTACATCAGGGCCCAGACGACCAGGGCGAGCGGCACGTACACGTACCAGCCGCGTACGCCCTTGCGGAGCAGCAGCCAGAAGAGGGCGAGTCCGGCGAAGGCGCCGCCGAGCGCGGCGAAGTTCAGGTCATGGGTGAAGAAGACCGCGATGATCAGGATCGCGAAGAGGTCGTCGACGACGGCGAGGGTGAGCAGGAAGGCGCGCAACGCGGACGGCAGGGAGGTGCCGATGACGGCGAGGACGGCGAGTGCGAAGGCGATGTCGGTGGCGGTGGGGACGGCCCAGCCGTCCATCCGGCCGCCGCCGACGGCGTTGACCAGGACGTAGACGAGGGCGGGCGCGGCCATGCCGCAGAGGGCGGCGATGACGGGGAGCGCGGCGGCCCTGGGGTCGCGCAGCTCGCCCGCGACGAGCTCGCGCTTGAGCTCGATGCCTGCCACGAAGAAGAAGATCGCGAGGAGGCCGTCGGCGGCCCAGTGCTGGATCGACAGGTCGAGACCGAGGGCGGCCGGGCCGAGGTGGAAGTCGCTGACGGACTCGTAGCTGGCGCTGACCGGGGTGTTGGCCCAGACGAGGGCGGCGACGGCGGCGACGAGGAGCAGGACGCCGCCGACGGTCTCGGTGCGCAGGGCGTCGGTGAGGTAGCGCCGCTCGGGCAGGGAGAGACGGCCGAGGAACTTACGGTCGGTCGGTGAGGGCGGGGCCACGGGGGGATCCTCCGGTCGGGTGGGCAGCGTGGAACACATTGCCGACCAGACTTCCCGGCGCACCTGGGTCTTCCTGTCGCGTCACTGACGCGATTCTTACTCTATCCATAGAGCGCGTGGTCCCGTCGAGCGTGTGTACCCATGGAGCGTGGGTGGCGTCCGGCGAGATTCACTCTAGAAACTATTGTCCGTTTCGTCCCGTCGGGAAGCGTGGAACGGGGACGCCCGCCCCCACTGGCTCGGGGCGGGCGTTCGCGTCGTACGGGCGCCGGGGCTCAGCCCTCGCTGGAGGCTGCCGGCAGCTGGGTCTGGATGAGCGACATGACCGAGGAGTCGGTCAGTGTGGTGACGTCACCGAGTTCCCGGTTCTCGGCGACGTCGCGCAGCAGTCGGCGCATGATCTTGCCGGAGCGGGTCTTCGGCAGTTCCGCCACCGGCAGGACCCGCTTGGGCTTGGCGATCGGGCCGAGGGTCGCGCCGACGTGGTTGCGCAGCTCGGCGACCAGACCGGCGTCCTCGCTCGCGCTGCCGCGCAGGATGACGAAGGCGACGATCGCCTGGCCGGTGGTCTCGTCGGCGGCGCCGACGACGGCCGCCTCGGCCACCGAGGGGTGGGAGACGAGGGCCGACTCGACCTCGGTGGTCGAGATGTTGTGCCCGGAGACGAGCATGACGTCGTCGACCCGGCCGAGCAGCCAGATGTCGCCGTCCTCGTCCTTCTTGGCTCCGTCCCCGGCGAAGTACCTGCCCTCGAAGCGGGACCAGTACGTGTCGATGTAGCGCTGGTCGTCGCCCCAGATGGTGCGGAGCATCGACGGCCACGGCTCGGTGAGGACGAGGTAGCCGCCGCCCCCGTTCGGGACCTCGTTGGCCTCGTCGTCGACGACGGTCGCGGCGATGCCGGGCAGCGGGCGCTGGGCCGAGCCCGGCTTGGTCTCGGTGACGCCCGGCAGCGGCGAGATCATCATCGCGCCGGTCTCGGTCTGCCACCAGGTGTCCACGATCGGGGTCCTGCCGGCGCCGATGTGCTCGCGGTACCAGACCCAGGCCTCGGGGTTGATGGGCTCGCCGACCGAGCCGAGGACCCGGAGGCTGGACAGGTCGAACTTGGCGGGGATGTCGTCTCCCCACTTCATGAACGTGCGGATCGCGGTCGGCGCCGTGTAGAGGATCGTGACGCCGTACTTCTGCACGATCTCCCAGAACCGGCCCTGGTGCGGGGTGTCCGGGGTGCCCTCGTACATGACCTGCGTCGCGCCGTTGGCCAGGGGGCCGTAGACGATGTAGGAGTGCCCGGTGACCCAGCCGATGTCGGCGGTGCACCAGTAGACGTCGGTCTCGGGCTTCAGGTCGAAGACGGCGTGATGGGTGTACGCGGCCTGGGTGAGGTAGCCGCCGGAGGTGTGCAGGATGCCCTTCGGCTTCCCCGTGGTGCCCGAGGTGTAGAGGATGAAGAGCGGGTGCTCCGCCTCGAAGGCCTCCGGGGTGTGCTCGGCGGACTGGCGGGCGACGATGTCGTCCCACCACACGTCGCGGCCCTCGGTGAAGGCGGTGTCCTGGCCCGTGCGGCGGACCACGAGGACGTGCTCGACCTGCGGGCACTTGGCGACGGCCTCGTCGATGGCGGGCTTCAGCGCGCTCGGCTTGCCCCGGCGGTAGCCGCCGTCGGCGGTGACGACCAGCTTGGCGTCGGCGTCCTGGATACGGCTCGCCACGGCGTCGGCCGAGAAGCCGCCGAAGACCACCGAGTGGGCGGCGCCGACGCGGGCGCAGGCCAGCATCGTGACGGCGGCCTCGGGGATCATCGGCAGGTAGACCGCGACCCGGTCGCCCTTGCGGACACCCAGTTCGGTCAGGGCGTTGGCGGCCCTGGAGACCTCGTCCTTGAGCTCGGCGTAGGTGATCGCGCGGCTGTCGCCCGGCTCGCCCTCGAAGTGGATGGCGACCCGGTCGCCGTGGCCGGCCTCGACGTGCCGGTCGACGCAGTTGTACGCCACGTTCAGCTCGCCGTCCGCGAACCACTTGGCGAACGGCGGGTTCGACCAGTCGAGGGTCTCGGTCGGCTCGGTGGCCCAGGTCAGACGCTTGGCCTGCTCGGCCCAGAAGCCCAGCCTGTCCGCCTTGGCCTGCTCGTACGCCTCCGCCGTCACGTTGGCGTGCGCGGCCAGCTCGGCGGGCGGCGAAAATCGACGCTCTTCCCGAAGCAGATTGGCCAGGCTTTCGTTGCTCACGACATCTCCCTTTCCCAGGGCGTCCGCTGTGCGTATGTGTCCCGCGTCCTAGCTCATCAGTCAGATGCCCGGGTGACAAGAGTCTCCGGACAATTGGTTTAGACCTGTTGGGCGAGTGGGGACGGGGGCCCCTTCGTCCCGGGCGGTGTTCCCGAGCGGTGGGAGAAGGGGCCACACAGTCTCACGGACGACGGAGACGGAAGGTTCAGGACGCGCGAGCCGGCTCCCGCGGTCCCGTCGGCATGACCTGGGTGAACACGTCGTCGTAGCTGTGCACCTCGTCCGCCCCGGCCAGCAGGTACGCCTGCGCCTCGCCCACGTGGAAGTACATGCCGTGCAGCGTGAGCGTGCCCTCCGCGAGCCGCCGCGCCACCGGCTCGTACGCCCGCAGGTGCTCCAGCTGCTGGACCACGTTGGTCAGGCAGAGCTGCTCGACCGCGTCCGCCGGGAGCCGTCCGGAGATCCGGGCCCAGGCGTGTCTCCGGCTCGCCATCCGCTCCAGGCTGGGCCGCCCGTGACGCAGCCAGCGGCGGAGCGGGGTCGGCGGGTCGTCGGGACCGCCGCTCAGAAGGGCCTGCATCGCGCCGCAGCCGGAGTGACCGCAGACGGTGATCGAATCGACCCGCAGCACCTCCACCGCGTACTCGATCGCCGCGGCCACCGAGTCGTCACCGCTCTCCTCACCGGGGAGCGGGACGAGATTGCCCACGTTGCGCACGGTGAACAGGTCACCGGGGCCGCTCGAAGTGATCATGCTGGTGACCAGGCGGGAGTCGGCGCAGGTCAGGAACAGCTGCGAGGGGCGCTGGCCCTCCCGGGCGAGCCGCGCGAGCTCGTCCCGTACCAGCGGGGCCGTGTTCCGCTGGAACTTGCCGATGCCGCTCGCCAGATGCAACCCGGGCGAACGCCGGGACGCGGCGGCCTCCGTGGCCTCGGCGGGTCCGCCGGGCCCGGCGGACCCGGCGGTCCGTTCGGCCGGCTGCTCCCCGCACTGGTGGTTGTGCCACGGCGTCCAGGGACGGCAGCAGGCGTGCGCGGCGGAGGCCGAGGCGGTGTCGGCGGTGGGCGTCGGATCGGTGATCCGGACACCGGAGGGGCCGGTCATCTCGACCGTACCGCCGTGGGCGACGTGCCCCGACGACCAGTCGCTCAGGGTCTCGTACGCCGCGTGGTCCATGAAGGAGCCGTCCAGCTCGACCACCACGTCGGAACCGTGGGGCAGCTGGTGCAGGGCGCGGCTCAGCCGGGGGACGGCGAGGAACGTCAACTGGCCCCGGACGTGGAGCAGGTGGCGCCCGTCCCGCTCCTCGCGGGTGATCCGGGTGCGGGCCAGCCGGTGCAGGGAGACCGAGATGGCCACGGCGATGCCGAGGGCGACGCCCTCCAGGATGCCGACGAGGACCACACCGGACAGCGTCACCACGTAGACGACGACCTCGCGGTGCCGGGTGACCGTACGGATGTGGGTGATGCTGACCATCTGGATGCCGACCACCATGACCAGGGCGGCGAGCGCGGGCAGCGGGATCAGGTCGATCACGGGGACGAGCAGCAGGGCCGCGAGCACGATCCACAGGCCGTGCAGCATCGTGGAGGCGCGGCTCACCGCACCCGCCGACACGTTGGCGACGCTGCGGACCGCCACCCCGGCGACCGGCAGTCCGCCGAGCGCCCCCGAGACCATGTTGGCAGCGCCCTGACCGGCGAGTTCGCGATCGAGGACCGAACGCGGCACGCCCCGGCCACCGTCCGGGCGGGCGGCGACCAGCTTGTCGACCGCGACGGCGGAGAGCAGCGACTGCACGCTCGTGACCAGGGTGATCGTCAGTACCGCGGCCGCGATGCCGAGCACCGGGCCCTCGGGCATCCCGGGCAGCGCGTGGCTGCTCCAGGACGGCAGGTCGACCCGGGGCACGGCGAGCCCGGCGAACGTCGCCGCCGCCGTCGCCCCGGCCACCCCGACGAGTGCGGCCGGCACCTTCCGTACGAGCTGCCCGGCGCGGCCCGGCAGCCGGGGCCAGCACAGCAGCACGGCCACCGTGAGGGCGCTGATGGCGAGCCCCGCCCCGTGGATGTCGGCCAACTGGGCCGGGAGGCCGAGCACGTTGTCGACGGCGGAGCTCTGCGGAGTCCCGCCGAGCACGATGTGGAGCTGGGCGAGCGCGATGGTCGCGCCGATGCCGGCCACCATGCCGTGCACGATCGCGGGCGACACGGCGAGCGCCGAGCGGGCCACCCGGAGCGCGGAGAGGCCGAGTTGCGCCAGACCGGCGAGCACGGTGACGGCGCAGGTGGTGCGCCAGCCGTAGAGCTGGATGATCTCGGCCGTCACGACGGTGAGGCCGGCGGCGGGTCCGCTCACCTGGAGCGGGGAGCCGCCGAAGCGGCCGGCCACCAGGCCGCCGACGGCGGCGGCGACCAGACCGGACTGGAGCGGGGCTCCGGTGGCGAGCGCGATGCCGAGCGAGAGGGGCAGCGCGATCAGGAAGACGGCGACCGAGGCGGAGAGGTCGGCGCCGGCGATACGGAAGCGGCGGGGCCCCTCCGGCGGGCTGTGGGGCCGCTGGACTGGGGGCCGGGTGGTGGTGCGGGCGGGGGTGCAGAGGGTCATTCCCGTCTCCTCCGGGGCAGCGCGGTCGCGGTTCGTGCGAGGACGAACATGGGGGCTCGCGGCCGTGGGTCACGGCGTGCAGCGGCGGGATCCGAGCGGGGTCCCCGCCTGGACGAGGATCAACGCTCGGTAAATGGATCGTAATGGAGAGTAAAGTCTCCGGCATTATTTTCGGGGCAAACAGGGCAATGATTCACCGATTCCGGTGAAGGGCGAACGCTTTGCCGCTTGTCGTTTCATCTTTCCGGCCGTGGCGGTGCGACGTTGACGCGGCCCGTACGGAAGCTCGCCGGGCAGCTCGTACGGAAGCTCGCACGCAATCTCGCACGGAACCGAGGAGAGGTGGGCGGATGACAGCCGCCGGGAGAAGGACCTTTGCCCAGAGGAAGACGCTCGCAGCCGGCGCCCTCGCCGTCGCCCTGATCACCGGCCTCGCCGGCTGCTCGGGCTCCGACGACGCCGCCACGAAGGGCACGCAGGGAGGCGCGGGCACCAAGAAGGGACCGGCCGCCGCCCCGCCGAACACGGTCCGCCTGATCGGCGACGGCTCCACGGCCTTCACCGGAGCCCAGCCCCACCAGCCGGTCTGGCAGCGCCTCAAGCCGGGCGAGACCCCGCCGCAGTTCGTCGTCTTCTCCTGGGACGGCGCCGGCGAGGACAGCCAGAAGCTCTTCTCGCACTTCCGCTCCGTGGGCAGGAAGTACGACGCCACCATGACGTACTTCCTCAGCGGGGTGTACCTGCTGCCGGAGGAGAAGCGGAAGCTGTACGACCCGCCGCAGCACAGCCCCGGGCGGTCCGACATCGGTTTCAACGACACCGAGGGCATCCGCGCCACCGTCCGCGAACTGCGTGCGGCGTGGCAGGAGGGCAACGAGATCGGCACCCACTTCAACGGTCACTTCTGCGGGAAGGAGGGGGGCGTCGGCAACTGGTCGGTCGAGGAGTGGAAGAGCGAGATCAACCAGGCCAAGTCCTTCGTCAAGAACTGGAAGACCAACGCGGGCCTGCGCGCGGAGCAGCCGCTGCCGTTCGACTACGACAAGGAACTCGTCGGCGCCCGCACCCCCTGCCTCGAAGGCCGGAAGAACTTCGTCCGGGCGGCGGCGCAGATGGGCTTCCGCTACGACACGAGCGGCGTGAACGACCAGATCTGGCCCGAGAAGGACCTGGGCCTGTGGGACCTGTCGATGCACCTCGTGCCCGTCCCCGGTCGCGCCTTCCAGACGCTGGCCATGGACTACAACTTCCTCGTCAACCAGTCACCCGGCACCACCCAGGGCGACCCGTCCCAGCACCGGTACTGGGGCGACCAGATGCGGGACGGCCTGGTGGAGGCCTTCGAGCGCTCCTACCGGGGCAACCGGGCGCCGGTCATCATCGGCAACCACTTCGAGTCCTGGAACGGCGGCACGTACATGCGGGCCATCGAGGAGACCATCGCCACGGTGTGTGTGCAGAAGGACGTCAAGTGCGTGTCCTTCCGCCAGCTCGCCGACTGGCTCGACGCCCAGGACCCCGACGTCATCGCCAAGATGCGCACCCTGAAGGTCGGTGAGGCGCCGCCGGGCGGCTGGAAGGCCTTCCTCGCCCCCCAGCCGGCGGCCCCCGCGGCCCCGCCCGCTCCCGCTAAGCAGGCTGCACGGCACTGAGGTCCTCGGTCAGCACGAACCCGGGGTCGACCTGCGCCGCGAGGTCGGCCCCGGTCTTGGCGTTGCCCCAGCTCTCCGCGTTGCGCAGGTGGAAGTGGACCATCTGGCGGGTGTAGCGCTCCCAGTCGCGATCGGCGTACGAGTCGTCCGCCGCGTCCTGGAGGGCCTGGAGGGACATCCGGTTCTCCGCCTCCAGGAGCTCGAAGCGGGGCGGGCGGCCCTTCTCCATCGCGCGGACCCAGTCCGAGTGGCCCACCGTCACGAGCAGGTCGTCGCCTACCTCCGCCCGCAGGAAGTCGAGGTCGTCCTCCCCCTGCACCTTGTTGCCGACGACCTTGAGCGCGACGCCGAAGTCCCGGGCGTACTCCTTGTACTGGCGGTAGACCGAGACGCCCTTGCGGGTCGGCTCGGCGACCAGGAACGTCATGTCGAAGCGGGTGAAGAGGCCGGAGGCGAACGAGTCCGAGCCCGCCGTCATGTCGACGACCACGTACTCGTCGGCGCCGTCGACCATGTGGTTGAGGCAGAGCTCCACCGCGCCGACCTTCGAGTGGTAGCAGGAGACCCCGAGGTCCGACTCCGTGAAGGAGCCGGTCGCCATCAGACGGATCTCGCCGTCGTCGAGCATGACCGGCCGGGCGCAGGCCTCGTACACCGGGTTCTCCTCGCGGACCCGCAGCAGCCGCGAACCCTCCCCGGGCGGCGTCGTCTTGATCATCGTGTCGGCGGAGACGATCCGCTGGTTGCTGCCCCGCAGGTACTCCTTGATGAGCGGCAGATGCGCCCCCATCGCGGGGAGCGCGGCGGCCTCCGGTTCGGGCAGGCCGAGCGCGACCCCCAGGTGCTGGTTGATGTCGGCGTCGACGGCGACGACCGGGGCTTCGTTGGCGGCGAGGTGGCGGATGAAGAGCGAGGACAGCGTGGTCTTGCCGCTGCCGCCCTTCCCCACGAAAGCGATCTTCATGTTCACCTAGCGTAGTGGCATGAGCGCCGCGCGTGGTCGAGGTGCGTGAAGAAGACCACTCCAACGTGGGGCGGAGGGCGGGGGCGCGTAGCCTCCCTACTTATGAGTACGCACGCCTCTGACCCCTTGGCCGCCCTCGGCTCCCTGCCGGGCGTCGCCGACGCGGTGGACTCCGTACGCAAGGCCGTCGACCGGGTCTACGGCCACCGCGTGATGCGCCGCCGCAGCAACGAGATCTCGTCCGAGGCGGCCCTGCGCGGCGCCCGCGGCTCCGCCGCCCTGTCCGGCGCCGACTGGGCCCTGGAAGAGGTCCGACGGCGCACCGACTTCGGAGCCGACCCCGAGGCCCGCACGGTCGGCGCCGCCCTGCGGCTCGGCTCCGAGGCGGGACAGCTGCTCTCCATCTGGCGCCAGTCGCCGCTGCGGGTGCTCGCCCGGCTCCACCTGGTCGCCGCGGGCGAGCCGGGTGAGTCGGTGGGACGGCCCCGACTGGACGGCGAGACGGTCGATGAGCCGCTGATCGCGGCTCCGGCGCCGTCCCCCTCCGAGGTCGCGGGGCGACTCGACGGCCTCGCCGAGTTGATCGTCGCGGGCGGCGAGGCCCCCGCGCTGGTGACGGCGGCCGTGGTGCACGGTGAACTGCTCGCGCTGCGGCCGTTCACCTCGTGCAACGGTCTGGTGGCGCGGGCGGCCGAGCGGATCGTCCTCGTCGGCAGCGGTCTCGACCCCAAGGCGATCTGTCCGGCCGAGGTCGGCCACGCCGAGCAGGGCCGGGACGCGTACCTGGCCGCGTTCGAGGGGTACCTGTCGGGGACGCCGGACGGCGTCGGCGGCTGGATCGCCCACTGCGGCCGCTCGGTCGAGCTGGGAGTCCGGGAGTCGACCGCCGTCTGCGAGGCGCTCCAGCGCGGCGCGGCCTGACGGAGGTTCGTCCGGGGCGAGGGGGCGGTCCCGCTAGGGCCGGTCGGGGCGCACGGTGGGCCCGCGACGGCCGGTCCGGGCACAGGGGCGGACCCGCGACGGCCGGTCCGGGCGTAGGGGTGATCCCGGGGGCGCGGGTCTGTCGAAGGGTCGTCCCGCGGGCCAGTCCGGGCGGGAAGGGTTTCGCGAGGACCGTCCGGGCGAAGGGTTGCGGCGGTACCAAGTTCTGGTACCGCCGCTGGCACGTCCACCCAGTTACCAAGCGTCCTCGATATGTGCCCATCAGGCCGGGAACTTTGCCCGTGGCCTGGTGCGGCTGGCCCGTAATCGACGGGTCGACGTCGCGTGGGTGCCCGGTTTCCGTGCTAGGTCCGTGGGGCCTTCATGCTCAACAGGTGATCCTCTCGGATGTCCTTGGTCTCGCGGGCCTGATTCCTTTCTACTCCTCTCGGAGTAGAAGCGAAAGTGCTGGCTCCACTTCTCTGCTCACTGCTCACATTCGGGCAAAGTCATCCGCCACCCGATGAGCGAGGGCGGCCTGTCGACGCCGGGACGCGTACCAGACGAGTCCCGCGCCCACGGCGGCCGCACCGACGGCCGCCGCCGCGACGAGCGTGGGCCGTGGCGGCATCCGGAACTCGGGCAGTCGCTGCTTGAGCCGTACCGGCTTCTCGAAGGCGAGAACCGGCCAGGCGCGCGCCGCGGCCTCCCGGCGCAGCGTCCGGTCGGGATTGACCGCGTGCGGGTGACCTACGGCCTCCAGCATGGGGATGTCGGTCCCCGAGTCGCTGTAGGCGTAGCAGCGCGAGAGGTCGTAGCCCTCCGACTCCGCCAGCTCCCGCACCGCGTCGGCCTTCGTCGGCCCGTAGGCGTAGTACTCCACCTCACCGGTGAAGCAGCCGTCCTCGCCGACCACCATGCGGGTGGCGACGACCCGGTCGGCCCCGAGCATCTCGCCGATCGGTTCGACCACCTCGGCGCCGGAGGTCGAGACGATCACGACGTCGCGGCCGGCGGCGTGATGCTCCTCGATGAGGGAGGCCGCCTCGTCGTAGATGATCGGGTCGATCAGGTCGTGAAGGGTCTCGGCGACGAGCTCCTTCACCTGGGCGACGTTCCAGCCTTTGCAGAGCGCGGAAAGATATTCGCGCATCCGCTCCATCTGGTCGTGATCGGCTCCACCCGCCAGGAAGACGAACTGGATGTAGGCCGTCCGCAGGGCGGCGCGGCGGCTGATCAGTCCGCCACGGTAGAAGGACTTGCTGAAGGTGAGCGTCGAGGACTTCGCAATGACCGTCTTGTCCAGGTCAAAGAAGGCGGCTGTGCGCGGCAAGGAGTGGTTTTCCACAAGGCTGAGCATAGGTGCCCGCCATTCGGCGTACGCTGGGGCGCGTGGGTTTGCCTGAGAAGGCTCTCGGGTACACCATGGAAGTCACGGATCGTTCGCGACCGTGCTAACCCGGCCCGGCTCCTCCCCCCCCGAGTCGGCCGGAAAGACGACCCCCGCTCTCCCCCCCGGCGGGGGTCGTCGCATGTCCGGAGCCGTTTCGGCGCCGTGTGACATCGTCTGCTCCCTTCCCTCCGGCCATCGCCGCGATTCGGTCCCTACGCGAGTGGACCCCTGATTCATCACCCACAGTAACCGGCGGGCTGCGTTCCGGGCAGTCCCTGGACGGATGACGAAGTTATTCACAGGCCTTGGGATATCCCCAGTTTTTCGACGAGATCCCCGGGATTCCCGGCACGGCCCCACGGTGATTCCTGTCGCGAAGTTCGCGAACGGCAGGAATCACGAGAGGGCGTGGGACATGGAGACCACCAGGACTTCCGGCACCGGCCGGAGGGCGCGGACTTCGCCGCCGAGCGGGCCGGAGGCTTCCGCCGCCGACGAGCCGCGCAGGACGGGGCCGCTGATCGTCACGGAGGACCTCGGGCTGCTCGACGACCTCCTCCGGCTGTGCGCCGCCGCGGGGGTCGAGCCCGAGGTGCACCACGGGGTGCCTGAGCGACGGACGAGCTGGACCGATCCACCGCTCGTCCTGGTCGGCGACGACGCCGCCGCCCGCTGCCGGGGAGCGGCGCGCCGCCCGGGGACGGTCCTCGTCGGCCGCGACCGGGACGACCCGGGAGTGTGGCGGCTGGCCGTCGAGATCGGGGCGGAGTGCGTGCTGCGGCTGCCGGACGCCGAAGGCGTCCTCGTCGACCGCCTCGCCGACGCGGCCGAGGGCGTGGGACGGCAGGCGCTGACCGTGGGCGTCGTCGGTGGGCGCGGCGGCGCGGGCGCCTCCACCCTGGCCTGCGGACTCGCGCTCGCCGCCGCCCGGACCGGACGGCGGACCCTGCTCGTCGACGGCGACCCGCTCGGTGGGGGACTCGACGTGTTGCTCGGCGGCGAGCGCGAGGAGGGCAGACGATGGCCCGACTTCACCGCGTCCAAGGGCCGCCTCGCCGGCGGCGCCCTGGAGGAGTCCCTGCCGTCCGTGCGGGGGGTCCGGGTGCTCAGCTGGGGCATGGAGCCCGCGGTGCCGGTGCCGCCCGAAGCCGTCCGGTCCGTGCTCGCCGCGGCCCGCCGCCGTGGCGGGGTCGTGGTGGTCGACCTGCCGCGCGCAGCCGACGAGGCGGCCACCGAGGCCCTCACTCAGCTCGATCTCGGACTCCTCGTCGTCTCCGGCGAGTTGAGGGCCGTCGCGGCGGCCCACCGGGTGGCCTCGACGCTCTCCATGAGCGTGCGCGACCTGCGGGCCGTGGTCCGTGGTCCGTACGCGGCGGGGCTCGACGAGCGATGGGTCGCCGACGCGCTGCGGCTGCCGCTCGTGGGTGAACTCCCCTACGACCCGGGGATCGTGGCCGACCAGGACGCGGGTCTGCCCCCGGGCGCCGAGCCCCGCGGTCCGCTCGGCCGGTTCTGCGACGCCTTCTGGGCGTGCGCCCTCGGCCCCGGCGGTGCGGCATGACCGGGGAGGGAGGCGCGGGACTGCTCGACGCGGTGAGGCAGCGCCTCGCGGCCAGCGGGTCCGAGCCCACGCCGGCCCGGGTCGCGGCGGCACTGCGGGCCCAGGGACGGCTGCTCGGTGACGCGGAAGTCCTCGGTGCGGCCGAGGAGTTGCGGTGCGAGCTGATCGGCACCGGCCCCCTCGAACCGCTGCTCGCCGACCCGGCCGTCACCGACGTCCTGGTCTCGGCGCCCGACCGGGTGTGGGTGGACCGCGGCGCCGGACTCGAGCGGGCCCCGGTGTCCTTCCCCGACGCCGCGGCGGTGCGCAGGCTCGCCCAGCGGCTCGCGGCGGTGGCCGGACGAAGGCTCGACGACGCCCGGCCCTGGGTGGACGCGCGGCTGCCCGACGGCACCCGGATGCACGCCGTACTCCCGCCGGTGGCGGTCGGCTCGACGTGCCTGTCGCTACGGGTGGTGCGGCCCCGCGCCTTCACCCTGGAGGAGCTGGCGGCGGCGGGCACCGTTCCGCCGGGCGGCGCGTCGATCCTGCGCGCCCTGATCGACGCCCGGGTGTCGTACCTGGTCAGCGGTGGCACGGGGACGGGAAAGACGACGCTGCTCGCCTCCCTCCTCGGACTGGTGGGGGAGCGGGAGCGGATCGTGCTCGCGGAGGACTCCGCGGAGCTGAGGCCCGACCACCCGCATGTGGTGCGCCTTGAGGCGCGGCCGGCGAACCAGGAGGGCGCCGGACTCGTGACCCTCCGGGACCTGGTCCGCCAGGCGCTGCGGATGCGGCCCGACCGGTTGGTCGTCGGTGAGGTCCGGGGCGGCGAGGCCGTGGACCTCCTCGCCGCCCTCAACACGGGCCATGAAGGCGGTTCGGGAACGGTCCATGCCAACACCGCTGCGGACGTGCCGGCCCGGCTCGAAGCCCTGGGGACAGCCGCGGGGCTCGACCGGGCCGCCCTGCACAGCCAGTTGGGAGCCGGTCTGTCGGTCGTGCTGCACCTGGCCCGCGACCGGCTCGGGCGGCGGCGGATCGCGGAGGTGCACGTCCTGGAGCGGGACAGGGACGGCCTCGTGCGGACGGTTCCGGCGCTGCGGTGGGGCGCGTCCGGGTTCGAGCGGGACCGGGGCTGGGAGCGGCTGCGGTCGCTGATCGGAGGGGGAGGGTGATGACGACGACGGAACCGGTGCCGGTAAGGGCGCTGGCCCAGGGGCTGGCGGCGCTGTGCGTGGGACTCGCGCTGTGGGGGGCGATCGAGCGGCGACGCGGTGTGAACAGGGCCACGGCCGTTCTCTTACGGGGCGGACCTGGCGCACCCGACGCTCCGGGCGGTCCCGGGGTGGCGTGGCGGGCGGCGGTCGCGCGCTGGTGGACGGTGGCCCGCGGACGGCGTGCGTTGCTGTGCCTGCCCGTGGCGGGGTCCCTCGCGCTGCTCGGCGAGTCGCCGCTGCCGCTCGTTGCGGGGGCGGTCGCGGTGCCGCTGGTGGGGCGGAGACTGCGGGCGGCCGAGCGCCGCAAGGGGCGTGAGGCGCGGGCCGCGCGGGTGGCGGCGCTGTGCGGGGCGGTCGTCGGGGAGCTGAGAGCCGGATGGCAGCCCGCGCATGCCCTGGCCTTCGCGGCCCGGGAGACGGGTGCGCTGGGGAGTGAGGAGGCGGCGGTGCTCGCGGCGGCCCGCTTCGGCGGGGACGTGCCGGAGGCGCTGCGGAAGGCCGCGGGACAGGACGGCGCCGAGGGACTCGCGGGCATGGCGGCCTGCTGGCAGGTGGCCGTGGACGGCGGCGCGGGCCTGGCCGCCGGCCTCGACCGGCTCGAAACGGCCCTGCGGGACCACCACGAGCAGCGGGAGCGGCTGCGGGCCGAACTGGCGGGCGCATGGGCCACGGTGGCGGTGCTCGCGCTGCTTCCGGGGGCTGGAGTCGCCCTGGGTGCCGTGCTCGGTGCCGAGCCGCTGCGGGTGCTGCTGCACACACCGGCGGGTCTGGGCTGCCTCGTCGTGGGCGGTGCTCTCGAAGCCGTCGGCCTGTGGTGGGCCGCGCGGATCGTACGAGGAGGGGAGCGGGCGTGATCGGGGCGTTCCACCTGGCGGCGGCCGTGGTCTTGGCATTGGTCTGCTGTGCGCAGGTCGCCCGGGAGATGATCGGCGAGCGCCGGGCGAGAGGGATGCGACGACGCTTGGAAAGCCTCCTTGAGGCACCGGAACCACGGCCCCCGAAGGGCCGGGCGGGGCTGCCGGCGTGGGTGGTGCGGTGGGGAGCGTCGCTCGTGGCGGTCGGCCTCGGCTGGGAGCTGTTCGGGGGGTTCGGCGGCCTGTTCGCGGGCGTCCTGGTCCTGGCGGGCCTCAGACGGGATGCGGCGAGGAGAGCCGCACCGCAGGTCGACGGGGAGGAGGTGACGCGCCATCTTCCGCTCGCCGCCGATCTGTTGGCGGCCTGCGCCTCGGTCGGAGCGGGGCCCGGGGAGGCGGCGGAGGCCGTCGGCCGGTCCCTCGGCGGCCCGCTGGGCGAGCGGCTGACCCGTACGGCGGCCGAGCTGCGGCTCGGTGGCGAACCGGCCGAGGTGTGGCGGAGGTTCGGCGCGATACCGGGCGCCGCGGGACTGGCCCGCTGCATGGAACGGGCCGGTTCCTCGGGAGCGCCCGCGGCGGAGGCAGTCGCGCGGCACGCGGCGGCGTTGCGGTCGGCCCGCGCCCGCGCGGCGGAGGCCAGGGCGCGCCGCGCGCAGGTGCTGATCAGCGCCCCCGTAGGGCTCTGCTTCCTGCCCGCCTTCCTGGCGGTGGGAGTGGCCCCGGTGGTCATCGGTCTCGCGACGGGGCTCCTGGACGGATGAAGCGCGAGGCCGGAGTGACGTGCGACGAGACACGACACACGACGACACACGACAAGACACGACGATTCGAGGAGGTCGGCATGGCAGGCAGGGCGACGGTGTGCGGTTGGTGGCGGACGCGAAGGGCGGCCGCCCGTGGCGACGAGGGGATGACGACGTCCGAGTACGCGGTGGGAACGATCGCGGCGGCGGGGTTCGCCGCGGTTCTCTACAAGATCGTGACCAGTGGGGCGGTCTCCGGCGCCTTGGAGTCGGTGATCGGGAAGGCCCTCGATGCGCCGTTCTGACCGGGGGTTCGTGACCGTGGAGGCGGCGATGGTGTTGCCCGTCCTCGCGCTGTTCACGGTGACGCTGCTCTGGGCGCTGGCCGCGGCCGCCGCGCAGATCCGCTGCGTGGACGCGGCACGGGCCGGGGCACGAGCCGCGGCCCGCTCCGAGCCGGCGCCCGCCGCCGAGGCGGCCGCACGGTCAGCCGCGCCCGAGGGCGCCCGGGTGTCGGTGACGCGGTCGGGGGAGCTGTGGCGGGTGACGGTGGAGGCCGCCGCCCCGGGCCCCGGGGGCATGGGGCTCACCCTGAGAGCGGACGCGGCGGCCCTCGCCGAGGACGCGACACTCGCCGGCACGACGAGCGGCACGGCGGCCACTGGTGGCGTGTCGACCGGGGGCGCGGGGACCGGCGGCGTGGCGACCGGCGGTGCGGCGACCGCTGGCGGTGCGGAGTCAGGAGGCGGACCGGTGTCAGAGGGCCCGGCGACCGGCGCTGCGGCCGTCGGGGGTGCGGAGTCCGGGGGCACGCCGTGACGGCCGGAGCTGCTGGGAGCCGCCGCGCGCGCCGGGCTCGTGGCGTGGCCCGGGGCCGGCACCTGGGCCGACGCCTGGGCCGACGCCTGGGCCGGGTCCGGCACCTGGGCCGGGTCCGGGATGGAGCACCGGCCCCGGGTCTGCGGGATCGGCGTATCGGCCCCCGGTCCGACCGGGGTGCGGCGACCGTGTGGGTGGCGTTCGCGGCCTGTGCGCTCTGTGTGGTGTTCGGGGTCGTGCTCGCGCTGGGGCAGGCCGTGGCGGCCCGGCACCGGGCCGGTGGGGCCGCGGACCTGGCTGCCCTCGCCGCCGCCGACCGCGCCCTGTGGGGCGAGGCCGAGGCGTGCGCCGTCGCCTCACGGGTGGCCGCGGCGCAGCGCGCCGAGGTGGTGCGGTGCGCGGTGCGGGGAGACATCGCGGAGGTGACCGCCCGGGTCGCCTCCGGCCCCTACCGGCCCGGGATCAGGTCGCGGGCGGGGCCCCCGGGCCCTCAAGGCCCCCCGGGGCTTCCCGCAGGATCTCCGTGAGGAGGCGCACCGCGCCCCGCTTGTGGAGCGGATCGTTGCCGTTGCCGCACTTCGGGGACTGGATGCAGGACGGGCAGCCGGCCTCGCACTCGCAGGAGGCGATGGCCTCCCTGGTGGCCGTCAGCCAGGCGCGGGCCGTGTGGAAGGCCCGCTCGGCGAAGCCCGCGCCACCGGGATGGCCGTCGTACACGAAGACGGTGGGCAGCAGGGTGTCCGGGTGGAGCGGTACGGAGACACCGCCGATGTCCCACCGGTCGCAGGTGGCGAACAGCGGCAACATGCCGATGGAGGCGTGCTCGGCGGCGTGCAGGGCGCCGCCGAGGATCTCCGGGCTGATCCGGGCGGCGTCGAGCTGGTCCTCGGTGACCGTCCACCAGACGGCCCGGGTGCGCAGGGTGCGGGGCGGCAGGTCGAGCTTGGTCTCGCCGAGGACCTCGCCCGTGATCAGGCGGCGGCGCAGGAAGGAGACGACCTGGTTGGTGACCTCGACGGAGCCGAAGCAGAGTCGGCCGGTGCCCCAGGGGATCTCGGTCTCGGTGTCGAGGACGGTGATGGAGGTGGTGTCGCGGGCGGTGGTGGAGTACGGCGGGACGGCCTCCTCCACGAGGGCCACGGAGTCCCTTAGGTCGAGCTCCCGCACCAGATAGGTGCGGCCCTGGTGGAGGTGGACGGCGCCCTCGTGGACGGCGGTGTGGGAGGCGGCCTCGTCCACGGTGCCGAGCAGTCGGCCGGTGCCGGCCTCGACGATCCGGACGGGGCTGCCGCCGCCGCCCCGGATGTCGGTGAGGTCCGCAGCCCGCTCGCGCCGGGTCCAGTACCAGCCGGCGGAGCGGCGGCGCAGCAGACCGGCGCCCTCCAGCTGCGGCAGCAGTCCGGGGACGGCCGGGCCGAAGAGCGCCAGGTCCGGCTCGGTCAGCGGGAGCTCGGCGGCGGCGGCGCACAGATGGGGGGCGAGGACGTATGGGTTGTCGGGGTCCAGGACGGTCGACTCGACCGGCTGGTCGAAGATCGCCTCCGGGTGGTGGACCAGGAAGGTGTCCAGCGGGTCGTCACGGGCGATCAGGATCGCGAGGGAGCCCTCGCCCCCGCGGCCGGCCCGGCCCGCCTGCTGCCACAGGGACGCCCGGGTGCCCGGATAGCCGGCGATCAGGACCGCGTCCAGGCCCGAGACGTCCACGCCCAGCTCGAGGGCGGTCGTGGCGGCCAGGCCGAGGAGCTCCCCGGAGTGCAGGGCCCGCTCCAGGGCGCGGCGCTCCTCGGGCAGGTAGCCGCCGCGGTAGGCGGCGACACGCCGGGCGAGGGAGCGGTCGGTCTCGGCGAGCCGTTCCTGGGCGATCACCGAGATCAGTTCGGCGCCGCGCCGGGAGCGGACGAAGGCGACCGAGCGGACGCCCTGCCGGGTCAGATCGGTCAGCAGGTCCGCGGTCTCGGCGGTGGCGGTACGGCGCACGGGCGCGCCGCGCTCGCCGTGCAGGTCGGTCAGCGGCGGCTCCCACAGGGCGAAGACCAGCTCACCGCGGGGGGAGGCGTCGTCGGAGACCTCGGTGACCGGGAGTCCCGTGAGGCGCCCGGCGGCCAGGGCGGGCTCGGCGGAGGTGGCGGAGGCGAGGAGGAAGACCGGCTGGGAGCCGTACCTGGCGCAGATCCGGCGCAGTCGTCGCAGCACCTGGGCGACGTGGGAGCCGAAGACGCCCCGGTAGGTGTGGCACTCGTCGATCACGACGTAGCGCAGGGAGCGCAGGAAGGAGGACCACCGGGGGTGGGACGGGAGTAGACCCCGGTGCAGCATGTCGGGGTTCGTCAGCACGTAGTTCGCGTACTGCCGGACCCATTCGCGTTCCTCGACGGGGGTGTCGCCGTCGTAGACGGCGGGGCGGATCCGGGTGCCGAGGGGGGCGGCCAGCTCCCTCACGGCGCGTCGCTGGTCGGCGGCGAGGGCCTTGGTGGGCGAGAGGTACAGGGCGGTGGCGCCGCGCCCGTTGGGGGCCTCGGCGCCGTCCAGGAGGGTGCTGAGGACCGGGGCGAGGTAAGCCAGCGACTTGCCCGAGGCGGTGCCGGTGGCGATCACCACGGACTCGCCGTCCAAGGCGTGCTCCGCGGCCTCCGCCTGATGTGCCCAGGGGTGCGCGATCCCGGCCGCCTCGATCGCCGCGATCACCTCCGGACGGATGCGGTGCGGCCAGACTGCATGACGGCCCTCCCGGGCGGGCATGTGCTCCGTATGAGTGATGCGCGCGGCCCGGCTCTCGCCCGAGGAGAGCCGGTCGAGGACCATGCCGGGGGAGGGTCGGTTGCCCGTGTCCCCGGCTGGACGACTGGGGTGGTGTTTCTTGGCCATCGGCACCGAGTGTGTCACTGCCATGACGGACAATGCTTCCAAGGCGTCGTGCATGGCTGCTGGTAAGTGATTGAATGCCATCGCGGCTGACGATCAGTTCTCTGACTCCGTCCGGGAGACCCCGGGGAACGATCGTTCGATAGCAAGGTGCTGGAGGATCCGTGGACCTGTCCCTGTCGACTCGCAATGTGTCCGGCGCTGGTGGCGACCGTACGGTCGTCGAGGTCGGTGGCGAGATTGATGTGTATACCGCGCCCAAGCTGCGCGAGCAGTTGGTCGAGTTGGTGAACGACGGCAGCTACCACCTGGTCGTCGACATGGAGGGCGTGGACTTCCTCGACTCCACCGGCCTCGGTGTGCTCGTCGGTGGCCTGAAGCGCGTCCGTGCCCATGAGGGCTCGCTGCGTCTCGTCTGCAACCAGGAGCGCATTCTCAAGATTTTCCGGATCACGGGTCTCACCAAGGTGTTCCCGATCCACACCTCGGTCGACGAGGCCGTCAACGCCGTCGACTGAGCCCAGGGGGTTCGCATGGCCACCGTTGAACTCCGTTTCAGCGCTCAGCCCGAGCACGTCCGCACGGCCCGCCTGGTGGCGGCCGCGGTGGCGCGCCGGGCCGGTGTCGACGAGGCGGTCCTCGACGAGGTGCGTCTCGCCGTGGGTGAGGCCTGTACCCGTGCGGTCGGGCTGCACCGCAGCAACGACGTCACGACGCCCATCCGGGTCGTGCTGACCGAGGAGGAGAAGTCGTTCTCCATCGAGGTCGGCGACGAGGTGCCCGGCGCGGGGGTGGCGGCGGCCGATGCCGCCGGTGTTCCCGGCGCGCGGTCCTCGGCTCCGGCCGAGGACTTCGACGACGCCGACGGTGAGGACGAGATGGGGCTCGCGGTGATCCGCGGGCTCGTCGACGACGTCGAGGTGAGCGCCGGCGCAGACGGCGGCACGATCCGGATGACCTGGCCGGTGAGTTCGGCGGACGTCCTGTCCTGACCCGTACGCGCACGGCGACGTGAAGCTCCACGAGAAGAGGCCCTGCCCCGCAGGGCCTCTTCTCGTTGCGCCAACGCCTCCATCTCCGCCGCCGCGACCGCCGGTACCCGCGCTGCCGCCCTACCCGCACCGTCGCCCGCAGGCGCGCCGCGCCCCCGTACCGCCTGCCGCTCCGGATTGGTGCATCCGCGCGGGTGAGCCTTCGGCATCCCCGTATGTGCCGTTTCCTCTCCCTATGATCCGTCTCCATGTACGCCACTTCTCTCGCCGCGGCGGTGCTCACGAGCGGGAACCGGACGATCGTGGTCGTCGTCGGCGCCGTCGCCCTGGCCGCGCTGGTCGTCGCCCGGATCCTCGTCCGCCAGGTGCTCAGAGCGGGTGAGGGCACCGAGAAGATGAAGGAGATCGCCGCGGCCGTGCAGGAGGGGGCCAACGCCTACCTCGCGCGACAGCTGCGGACCCTCGCCGTGTTCGCGGCCGCCGTGTTCTTCCTGCTGATGCTGCTGCCCGCGGACAACTGGTCGCAGCGCGCGGGACGCTCCCTGTTCTTCCTGGTCGGAGCGCTCTTCTCGGCGCTCACCGGGTACATCGGCATGCGCCTCGCCGTACGGGCCAACGTACGGGTCGCCGCGGCGGCCAGGGAGGCCACCCCGGGGCCGGGCGAACCGGAGAAGGGTCTGACGGAGGTCGCGCACCGGGCCATGCGGATCGCGTTCCGTACCGGCGGTGTCGTCGGCATGTGCACGGTCGGCCTGGGGCTCCTCGGTGTCGCCTGTGTCGTCCTCGTCTACGCCGCCGACGCGCCCAAGGTCCTGGAGGGATTCGGCCTGGGTGCCGCGCTCATCGCCATGTTCATGCGGGTGGGCGGCGGCATCTTCACCAAGGCCGCCGACGTCGGCGCCGACCTCGTCGGCAAGGTCGAGCAGGGCATCCCGGAGGACGACCCGCGCAACGCGGCCACGATCGCCGACAACGTGGGCGACAACGTCGGTGACTGCGCGGGCATGGCCGCCGACCTCTTCGAGTCGTACGCCGTGACCCTCGTCGCCGCGCTCATCCTCGGCAAGGCGGCCTTCGGCGACCACGGGCTCGCGTTCCCCCTGATCGTGCCGGCGATCGGCGTGGTCACCGCGGTCATCGGCATCTTCGCGGTCTCTCCGCGGCGCACCGACCGCGGCGGGATGACCGCGATCAACCGCGGCTTCCTCGTCTCGGCGGTCATCTCCCTCGTCGGGGTCGCCGTCGCCGCCTTCGTCTACCTGCCGTCCTCGTACGCCGAGCTCCGGGGGGTCACCGAGCCGGGCATCGGCGACCACCCCGGCGACCCCCGGGTCCTCGCGCTGGTCGCCGTCGCCCTCGGCATCGTCCTCGCCGCCCTCATCCAGCAGCTCACCGGCTACTTCACGGAGACGAGCCGGCGGCCGGTCCGGGACATCGGGAAGTCCTCGCTCACGGGCCCCGCGACCGTCGTCCTCGCGGGCGTGGCCCTCGGCATGGAGTCCGCCGTCTACACGGCCCTCCTGATCGGGCTCACCGTGTACGGGGCGTTCCTCCTCGGCGGGGGCTCCATCATGCTGGCGCTGTTCGCGGTCGCCCTCGCCGGTACCGGCCTCCTGACCACCGTCGGGGTGATCGTCGCCATGGACACCTTCGGCCCGGTCGCCGACAACGCCCAGGGCATCGCGGAGATGTCCGGGGACGTCCAGGGCTCCGGAGCCCGGGTCCTCACCGATCTGGACGCCGTGGGCAACACGACGAAGGCCATCACGAAGGGCATCGCCATCGCCACCGCCGTCCTCGCGGCCGCGGCGCTGTTCGGCTCGTACCGGGACGCCATCGCCACCTCGGTCGCCGAGGTCGGCGCGAGGGCGGGCGAGTTGACACTCTCGATGGACATCTCGCAGCCCAACAACCTCTTCGGGTTGATCCTCGGCTCGGCGGTCGTCTTCCTCTTCTCGGGGCTCGCGATCAGCGCCGTCTCCCGGTCGGCGGGAGCGGTGGTGTACGAGGTGCGGCGGCAGTTCCGCGAGCATCCCGGAATCATGAACTACACGGAGAAACCGGAGTACGGACGGGTCGTCGACATCTGCACCAAGGACGCGCTGCGGGAACTCGCCACGCCCGGACTGCTCGCCGTGATGGCCCCGATCGCCGTCGGCTTCGCGCTCGGCGTCGGCGCCCTCGGCGCGTACCTCGCCGGAGCGATCGGCACGGGCGCGCTGATGGCGGTCTTCCTCGCCAACTCCGGTGGTGCCTGGGACAACGCGAAGAAGCTGGTCGAGGACGGGAACCACGGAGGCAAGGGCAGCGAGGCGCACGAGGCGACCGTCATCGGGGACACGGTCGGAGATCCGTTCAAGGACACCGCGGGCCCGGCGATCAACCCCCTCCTGAAGGTGATGAACCTGGTGGCGCTGCTCATCGCCCCGGCGGTCGTCCGGTTCAGTCACGGGGGCGACGCCAGTGCCGGGCTGCGGGCTGCGGTCGCCGGGGTCGCGCTGCTCGTGGTGATCGCCGCGGTGAGCGTCTCCAAGAGGCGTTCGGTGAGCGTGTCCTGACGTTCGCTCTCCTGACGTGTCGTCCGTCTCATTGCCGCGCGTTTCCGACGGGAGTGAGGGGTGTCTCCCTTGGTTCAAAAGGCTGCAATCCGGGGTGAATCGGTCGTACGATAGGTGGAAGTAGCCCGTTCGGCGTGTATGTTCCGGGGCCGAGAGCCTTGGAAGGGACCGATCCGGTGAACAAGAAGCTTGCGGCCGCACTGTCCGGCGGCGCGGTACTGGTGCTCGCGCTGTCCGGTTGCAGCGACGACGAGGGCGACAAGGTGGGCGACTGGGCGAAGACGTTCTGCGACCAGGCGAAGCCCCAGATCCAGAAGCGGGCCGACGCCCACCAGATCATCATTTCGACGGCCGCGGACAGCAAGCCCGCCGAGATCCAGGCCGCCGACTCGAAGGCGTTCCAGGACATCGCCAACGCCGACCGGGCGCTGGCCAAGGCCGTCGAGAGCGCCGGGGCCCCGCCCGTCGAGAACGGCCAGAAGATCCAGCAGGACGCGATCAAGGAGCTCAACGCCACCGCGGTGGCGTACGAGGGGCTCAAGAAGCAGGTCGACGCGCTGGACCCGACGAACCAGCAGAAGTTCGCGGACGGCCTCCAGGGCGTCGCCGACGGTCTGACCAAGATCGAGAAGATGGACCAGAACGCCCTGTCCAAGCTGGAGGACGGCGAGCTCGGCCAGGCGATGGCCAAGCAGCCCGGCTGCCAGAAGCCCACGGCCTCGGTCCCGCCGAAGACCTCCGGCTCCCCCTCCCCGCAGCCCGGCTCCACCTCCTCGGACTCGGACTCGGACAAGGGGTCGGACGCCGAGCCCTCGGGCAAGCCCTCCGCGAAGCCGAGCCAGAAGGCCCCGGCGACCAAGCGCGCGGAGTAGCGGCGCGGCGCGAGGTCCGGGCGCGGACGGGGCCGTCGGCCCGGCCCGCGCCCTGCTGTCGCTCCACCGGCGCCCGCCCGCCGTCACGGCGCCCGCCCGCCGTCATCAGCGCCCGCCCGCCGTCACCACACCCGCCCGCCGTCATCAGCGCCCGCCCGCCGTCACCACACCCGCTCGCCGTCATCAGCGTCCGCCCGTCGTCACCACACCCGCCCGGTAGATGGCGGCGGGCGCAGCAGTCGCGGCGGGCGGACCCATGGCGTGGGCGGGGGCCGTGGTGTCGCCGATCCGGTGCCGTCGACGGGTCGGCCGCCCCGATGTCGGTGGCGGCGGTCACAATGGAGCGGTGAGTACGACCAGCCTGCCTCCCCGCCTCCCGGTGCCCGCGCACGCCACCCGTCTGCGCGAGGCCCTGCTCGCCGCCGACTTCACCGCCGACGGGCTGCTCGACCTGCTCGGCGCCGCGGCCTACGCGGCCCTCGCCCGCAGCGAGACCGTGCCCGCCCTGCGCGCCACCCGCGGCGACTCCCCGTTGGAGATCCTCGTCCGGCTCTTCCTGCTCCAGGAGGCCGTCGCGTACGACCGGGCCGCCGCCGCGCTCCCGCTCGAAGAGGCCCTCGCCGACGGCTGGGTGGTCCGCGAGGACGACGCCGTGTCCGCGACGGTCGACATCCGGCCGTACGGCGGGCCGGACGGCGAGGACTGGTTCATCGTCTCCGACCTCGGCTGCGCCGTCGGCGGGGCCGGGGGCATCGGCAGGAAGGACGAAGGTGTCGTCCTCGGTGTCGGCGGGGCGTCCACGACGCTCGCCGGCCTCACGGTCCGTACGCCGGTCTCCTCCGCGCTCGACCTCGGCACCGGTTCCGGCATCCAGGCGCTGCACGCCGCCCAGCACGCCACCCGGGTCACCGCGACCGACCTCAACCCGCGCGCCCTGGACTTCACCCGGCTGACGCTCGCTCTCTCCGGGGCCCAGGAGGCCGAGTTGGTCCCGGGCTCGCTGTTCGAGCCGGTCGGAAGCGACACGTACGACCTGATCGTCTCGAACCCGCCGTTCGTGATCTCCCCCGGTGCCCGGCTCACCTACCGGGACGGCGGGATGGGCGGCGACGACCTGTGCCGGACGCTCGTGCAGCAGGCGGGCGAGCGGCTCAACGACGGTGGATACGCCCAGTTCCTCGCCAACTGGCAGCACGTCGAGGGCGAGGAGTGGCAGGAGCGGTTGCGGTCCTGGGTGCCGCGCGGCTGCGACGCCTGGATCGTGCAGCGGGAGGTCCAGGACGTCACCCAGTACGCGGAGCTGTGGCTGCGGGACAGCGGCGACCACCGCGGTGACCCGGACGCGTACCGGCGGGCGTACGAGGCGTGGCTCGACGAGTTCGAGGCCCGCAAGACCCGCGCGGTGGGCTTCGGCTGGATCACGATCCGGCGGAACGAGGCCGTGGCCTCGGGGTCCGTCGAGCCGTCGATCGTCATCGAGGAGTGGCCGCACCCCGTCGAGCAGCCCCTCGGGCCCACCGTCCTCGCCCACTTCGAGCGCCAGGACTATCTGCGCGGTCACGACGACGCCGCCCTCCTCGCCGACCGGTTCACGCTCGCGCCCGAGGTGGTCCAGGAGCAGGTCGGGCTGCCGGGCGCCGAGGACCCCGAGCACGTCGTGCTCCGGCAGAACCGGGGCATGCGCCGCGCCACCAAGGTGGACCACGTCGGCGCCGGGTTCGCCGGTGTGTGCGACGGCACGCTCAGCGCGGGCCGCATCCTCGACGCGATCGGTCAGCTGATGGGCGAGGACCCGGTGATACTGCGGGACCGCACCCCGCAGGCGATCCGGCTGCTCGTGGAGGAGGGCTTCCTGCTTCCCGCGGACTGAACCCGGGCCGGGGGCGGGCAGGCACGTTCCGTTTCCGGGTGCGGCGCGGCTCCTCGGCCTCGGCGGGGTGGCCCTCTGACGGACCCCGCCCGGCCGGGCCGCCTCGCTCCCGTACGCCGGAATTCCCCTGGTGGGGCCGCCTGCCCGGGTTCTCCGCCCCGCCAGCCCGGACGGAGATTCCTGTGTCGCTCACGGCCACGGCCCCCGCGTCGGGAACGCCGCCATGCGGCTTCCGCCTCTCACGACGAAGCGTTTCACCGCCCAGAGAGAACCCCGCCAGAACCCAGAGAGAACCCCGCGAGAGCCCCGCGAGAGCCCCGCGAGGATGCCTTCGGCGGGATCACTACCGGCCATCTTCGTGAAACCGTACGGGACGCTCCGCGTCGTTCACCCGGAATTCGCACCTTCGACGCCCGGAGGTGCCAGCCTCGGCACCGGGAGACGAACATCGCACAGGGACGGAACGGGGAACGGCATGGAGAGCGGGCCGGCGATTTTCGCGGGGACGGCGTTCACGCTGTTCGGAGGCGCGCTGCTGCTGTGGACCACCGTGCGGACGCTGCACCGTGAACCCGTCGCGTACGGGGTCGCCCCCCGTGCCGCCGTCGCGCTGACGAGCCTCTTCGGCGCCGGATTCGTCGTCCTCGGCGTCTGGTGCTTCGCCAGGCTCTGAATCTTCTCCCGGACCGCGCCCGGACCTTCGTGATCTTTCGCCGCCGGCCTCCGGCTCCGGCGTCCCGCCCCGCCCGACCGGGAGTCCGGGCGGCAGGAATGCCAGGACTCGGGTTACCGTTCGAGTGGCCGTTGCGGGCTTTCGCCGTTTGACACGGGGGCGGGTTGTACCGTCACACTCCGCAGCGACGGGAGCGTCACCGTCCGTGCCGCTGCCGTGCGTGCCAGAGCTACGTGCCAGAGAGTGCCGATCCGGAGAGAAGAGCGAAGTTGTCCCCGACCAGCGAGACCGCACACGGCGGCCGCCGACTCGTCATCGTCGAGTCGCCTGCCAAGGCGAAGACGATCAAGGGCTACCTCGGCCCCGGCTACGTGGTCGAGGCGAGCGTCGGGCACATCCGTGACCTTCCCAGCGGCGCCGCCGAGGTGCCCGAGAAGTACACCGGAGAGGTGCGCCGCCTCGGGGTCGACGTCGAGCATGACTTCCAGCCCATCTATGTCGTCAACGCCGACAAGAAGGCGCAGGTCAGGAAGCTCAAGGAGCTGCTCGCCGAGTCCGACGAGCTCTACCTCGCCACCGATGAGGACCGCGAGGGCGAGGCCATCGCGTGGCACCTCCAGGAAGTCCTGAAGCCCAAGGTCCCGGTCCACCGGATGGTCTTCCACGAGATCACCAAGGACGCGATCCGCGAGGCCGTCGCCAACCCGCGCGAGCTGAACCAGCGCATGGTCGACGCCCAGGAGACCCGCCGCATCCTCGACCGGCTCTACGGCTACGAGGTCTCGCCGGTCCTGTGGAAGAAGGTCATGCCGCGGCTGTCCGCCGGCCGCGTGCAGTCCGTCGCCACCCGGCTCGTCGTCGAGCGGGAGCGCGAGCGCATCGCCTTCCGTTCCGCCGAGTACTGGGACCTCACCGGCACCTTCGGCACGGGTCGCTCCGGTGACGCGTCCGACCCGTCCCAGCTGGTCGCACGCCTCGCGGCGGTCGACGGCAAGCGGGTCGCGCAGGGCCGTGACTTCGGCGCCGACGGGCGGCTGAAGAGCGACGCCGTGCTCCACCTGGACGAGGCGAACGCCCGGACCCTGGCCGCCGCGCTCGCCGACACCGCGTTCGCGGTGCGCTCGGTCGAGTCGAAGCCGTACCGCCGCTCCCCGTACGCCCCCTTCCGCACCACCACCCTCCAGCAGGAGGCGAGCCGCAAGCTGGGCTTCGGTGCGAAGGCGACCATGCAGGTGGCGCAGAAGCTGTACGAGAACGGCTTCATCACCTACATGCGTACGGACTCCACGACGCTGTCCGACACCGCCGTCTCGGCGGCGCGCGCGCAGGTCACGCAGCTGTACGGGGCCGACTACCTGCCGGAGAAGCCGCGTGTCTACGCGGGCAAGGTCAAGAACGCCCAGGAGGCGCACGAGGCGATCCGACCTTCGGGTGATCGTTTCCGCACCCCGGCGGAGACCGGCCTCACCGGCGACCAGTTCCGCCTCTACGAGCTGATCTGGAAGCGGACCGTCGCCTCCCAGATGAAGGACGCGACCGGGAACTCCGTCACCGTCAAGATCGGCGGCCGGGCGTCCGACGGCCGTGACGCCGAGTTCAGCGCGTCCGGCAAGACGATCACCTTCCACGGCTTCATGAAGGCGTACGTCGAAGGCGCCGACGACCCGAACGCGGAGCTCGACGACCGGGAGCGGCGCCTGCCGCAGGTCGCCGAGGGCGACGCGCTGACCGCCGACGGGATCACCGTCGACGGCCACGCGACCAAGCCGCCGGCCCGCTACACCGAGGCCTCGCTGGTCAAGGAGCTGGAAGAGCGCGAGATCGGCCGCCCGTCGACGTACGCGTCGATCATCGGCACGATCCTCGACCGCGGCTATGTCTTCAAGAAGGGCACGGCGCTCGTGCCGTCCTTCCTGAGCTTCGCCGTCGTCAACCTCCTGGAGAAGCACTTCGGGCGGCTCGTCGACTACGACTTCACGGCCAGGATGGAGGACGACCTCGACCGCATCGCCCGCGGCGAGGCCAAGTCCGTGCCGTGGCTGAAGCGCTTCTACTTCGGTGACACCCAGGGCGGCAAGGCCGCCTCCGGCGGTGCCGCCGACGCCGGGAACGGCGACGGTGACCACCTCGGCGGCCTCAAGGAACTCGTCACCGACCTCGGTGCGATCGACGCCCGCGAGATCTCCTCCTTCCCCGTCGGCAACGACATCGTGCTGCGCGTCGGCCGCTACGGCCCCTACGTCGAGCGCGGTGAGAAGGAGGCCGAGGGCCACCAGCGTGCCGACGTCCCCGAGGACCTCGCGCCCGACGAGCTGACCGTCGAGCTCGCCGAGGAGCTGCTCGCCAAGCCGAGCGGCGACTTCGAGCTGGGCGCCGACCCGGTCAGCGGCAACCAGATCGTCGCGAAGGACGGCCGCTACGGTCCGTACGTCACGGAGATCCTGCCCGAGGGCACCCCGAAGACCGGCAAGAACGCGGTGAAGCCGCGCACGGCCTCCCTCTTCAAGTCGATGACCCTCGACACCGTCACCCTGGACGACGCGCTCCGGCTGATGTCCCTGCCGCGGGTCGTCGGCGCCGACGCCGAGGGCGTCGAGATCACCGCGCAGAACGGCCGCTACGGCCCGTACCTGAAGAAGGGCACGGACTCGCGGTCGCTCACCGACGAGGAGCAGCTCTTCACGATCACCCTCGAAGAGGCGCTCGCGATCTACGCCCAGCCGAAGCAGCGGGGCCGGGCCGCGGCCAAGCCGCCGCTGAAGGAGCTGGGCACCGACCCGGTCAGCGAGAAGCCCGTGGTCGTCAAGGACGGGCGTTTCGGCCCGTACGTGACGGACGGCGAGACCAACGCCACCCTGCGGACCGACGACAGCGTGGAGACGATCACGCCGGAGCGCGGTTACGAACTGCTCGCGGAGAAGCGCGCCAAGGGTCCGGTGAAGAAGACCGCCAAGAAGGCCCCCGCGAAGAAGACGACCACCGCGAAGAAGACGGCCACGAAGACGGCGGCGAAGAAGACCACCGCCACCAAGACGACGGCCGCGAAGACGACGGCCGCCAAGAAGACCGCCGCGAAGAAGACGACCGCCGCCAAGAAGACGGCGGCGGCGAAGCCGGAGTAGGCGCACGAGCGGCAGACGCGGCTCGCGAGAGGGCGGGGGCGGGGGGTGAGCACCCCCGCCCCCGCCTTCGTCACAGGCTCGTCCTGATGTTCGGGCGCAGGCCGCGGGGAGCAAGACCGTCCGGATAGGGTGGACGGATGACGCGAGCAGAGCAGCCAGACCGCCTCGGCGATTCCGACGCCGCACTCGTCGCGGATTCCAGGGAGCGTGCCGTACGCGCCCTGTTGCGCCATCAGCCATTGCGCAGACTGTGGAGCGCCCACGTCGCGGGCAGCACCGGAGACGCCCTCGCCCTCCTGGTCCTCGTCCTCCTCGGCCTCCAGGCCGCGGTGACCGAGGGCGCGTTCGGAGGGGGCGCGCGGGGCGCCGCCTTCGCCGTGGCCGCCGTCGTCGGTGCGCGCCTGCTGGCCTCGGTCCTCTTCGGGGCCGTCCTCCTCGGCCCGCTGACCGCGCTCACCGGGCCGGGCGGCGCGCTCGACCGGCGCTGGACCATGCTCGGCGCCGACGGCGTCCGGATCGCGTTGCTCGTCATCGCGCCCCTGTGGATCGACTGGACCCCCGGCAGCGCCCTCTGGTACCTCCTCGGCACCGTCTTCGTCACCGGCGCCGCCGAGCGGCTCTGGACGATCAGCCGCGAGGGCGCCGCCCCGGCGCTGCTGCCCGCCCCGCCGATCGAGGGCGGCGCCGTACGACCGCTGCCCGACCACCTCGCCGCGCTGCGGCGGCTCTCCCAGCGCACCGGCTTCCTCGCCGTCCCGGCCGCCGCCGCCGTGCTGCTCGTCGCCACACTCGTCGGCAACGCGCTCGGCGCCGGAATCGACTGGTTCTCGCTCCACCAGGCCGCCCTCGGCTCGTACGTCGCCGCCGGGCTCTTCGCCGCCTCCGTCACCGTCCTGTACGCGATGGCGCTGCCCGGCGGGGAGACGCCCCGACCCCGTTCGCCCCTGGAGGGCCTGCGTCGCCCGGCCGCCGAGAAGGGCCGTACGGGCGCGCTCAAGCCCCTGGTCCTGACCTGCGCCACGGTCGCCGGCGCCATCGCCGCGGCCGCGTCCGTCGCCGTCCTCCACGCGTACGACCTGGGCGGCGGCCCCGTCACGTACGCCCTGCTGATCCTGGTGCTCAGCGGCGCCACCGCCGTCGGCATCCGCACCGCGGGCTCCGTCCTGCCCATGCTCTCCCGGCGCCGGCTGCTCGCGCTCGTGACCGCCGTCACCGGCGTCGCCCTGATCGCGATGGGCCTGGTGCCGGACACGGCGACCGTGCTGTTCCTCGCCGTCCTCGCCGGATACGCCGCCGGTGTCGCCGCGAACACCGGCCACGTCCTCGTCGACCAGGAGACCGAGGAGCCCCGCAGGGCCCGGACCACCGAGCACCTCCAGGCCTCCGCCCGCGTCGGCATGGGCCTCGGGGCGCTCGCCGCGCCCCTGCTCGCCGCCGCGATCGGCCCGCACCGCCTCGCCGCCGGCGACCTCGTCCTCGCCCACGGCGGCGCGGCCTTCACCCTCGCCCTCGTCGGCGCCCTGCTGCTGCCCGTCGCCGCGCTCGTCCTCGCGAAGACCGACGACCGGGCGGGCGTCCCGCTCCGACGCGACCTGCGGGACGCGCTGCGCGGCTCCGATCCGGCGCAGGCGCCCTCCCCGACCGGCTTCTTCATCGCCCTGGAGGGCGGCGACGGGGCCGGCAAGTCCACCCAGGTCGAGGCGCTCGCCGAGTGGATCAGGGCCAAGGGCCACGAGGTCGTCGTCACCCGTGAGCCCGGCGCCACCCCGATCGGCAAGCGGCTCCGCTCGATCCTCCTCGACGTGTCGTCGGCGGGGCTGTCGAACCGCGCCGAGGCCCTGCTGTACGCGGCCGACCGCGCCGAGCACGTCGACTCCCTGGTCCGGCCCGCCCTGGAGCGGGGCGCGATCGTCCTCTCCGACCGGTACATCGACTCGTCCGTCGCCTACCAGGGCGCGGGCCGTGACCTGTCCCCGACCGAGATCTCCCGCATCTCGCGCTGGGCGACGGACGGCCTCGTACCCCATCTGACCGTGGTCCTCGACGTCGCGCCCGAGACCGCGAGGGAACGCTTCACCGAGGCGCCCGACCGTCTGGAGTCGGAGCCGCCGGAGTTCCACGCGCGCGTACGGGCCGGATTCCTCGCCCTCGCAGCCGCCGACCCCGGCCGCTACCTCGTCGTCGACGCCGGGCAGGAGCCCGAGGCCGTCACCACCGTCGTACGCCACCGGCTCGACCGGATGCTGCCCCTCTCCGAGGCCGAGGTGAAGGCCGTCGAGGAGGCCCGCCGCAAGGCCGAGGAGGAGGCGCGCAGGAAGGCCGAGGAGGAAGCGGCCCGCAAGGCCGAGGAGGAGCGTCTGGAGCGCGAGCGCCAGGCGCAGCTCGCCAAGCTCCGCGCCGAGGAGGAGGAACGCAAGCGGCGCGAGGAGGAAGAGGCGCGCCGCCTGGAGGCCGAACGGCAGGCCGAGGAGGCCCGGCGGAAGGCCGAGGAGGCCCGCCTCGCCGCCGAGGAGGAGCGCAAGCGGCTCGCGGCCGAGGAAAAGGCCCGCCAAGAGGAGCAGGAACGACTCCGCAAGGAGGCCGAGGAAGAGGCCCGGCTGCGGGCCGAGGCCGAGGAACGCCGCCTGGAGAAGCAGCGCAAGGCGGAGGAGGCCCTGCTCCGGGCCGAGGAGGCCCGCCGGATGGCCGAGGCCGCCGCCGCCGCGAAGGCGGCGGAGGAAGCAGCGGCGAAGGCCGCCGCGGAGAAGGTCGCGGCCGAGGCCGCCGCCAAGGCCGCGGCGGAGCGCGCGGCGGCCGAGCGGGACGCGGAGGCGACGGCGGCGGCTCAGCGGGCCGAGATGGAGAAGGCCGCCAGGGAACGGGCCGCGGCCGAGAAGAAGGCGGCAGAGAAGGCGGCTGCGGCGAAGGCCGCGGCGGAGGAGAAGGCGGCCGCCGAGCGGGACGCGGCGAGGAAGGCCGCGGAGACGGCGACGGCCGAGCGGGCCGCCGAGCAGGCCGCCCGCGCCGCGCGCGCCGCCGAGGTGTCCGCGAACGAGGTCACCGTGGCCACCCCCATCGTGAGGATGGACGCACCCGCGGACCGTGCGTCGGACCCGCGGGCGGACGGTGCGTCGGACCCGCGGGCCGACCGGGTGTCCGACCCGCGCGGGGACCGTGCGTCGGACCCGAGGGCCGGTCGTGTCCCGGACCGGAGCGGGGGCCCTTCCCCGGACCCGCGCGCGCGTCGGGCGCGGGGCGCGGCGGCGGACGCGGCGACCGTCCCGCCCGACGAGGTCACCGTGGCCACCCCGATCGTGGAGATCGCGAAGCCGGAGGCCGAGACGGCCGCTCTGCCCCGTGTCCGGGAGACCCGCGGCGCCGACGAGACCGCGGTGCTCCGGCCGGTACGGGACGCGGAGGAGACCGCGGTGCTCCGGCCGGTACGGGACGCGGAGGAGACCGCGGTGCTCCCGCCCGTTCGGGACGCTGAGGACTCCGCGGTGTCCCGGCCCGTGAGGGACGCCGAGGACACCGCCGTGCTCCCGCCCGTACGGAACCCCGCGGCGGCCGATCCCGTCGACCGGGTGCCGCAGGGCATCTTCCGGGACGCGCCGCAGGAGCCGCAGGGCGCCAACGACCGGACCCGTGAGCTGCCCCAGCTCGACGAGAACGGCCGGCCGCGCCGCTCCGACTGGGCCGAGGACACCCCGCTGGACGATCTGCCGACCCTGGCGGACGAGCTGTTCGGCCCGCACGACGACGAGGGCGACGGCCCCCGGCGCCGCTGAGGTCGCCGCTGACGCCCGGTGGGGGTGGAGCTCGCTCCACCCCCATTCCGGAAGCCGGCCCCGTACCGTCGTGACCTGCGCTTTTCGGCAACGCCTACGTCCCCCCTCGCCGACCGGACCGGCGCCGCCCACGTCACGGCGGCCGCCGGCACGGGCGGTCGCGGTGCTCCGCTCCGCGGTCGGCCCCTGGTTCACCCGCACCCGCGCGCGTGGTGAGGCCCGAGAGCGCCGCAGGCCCGAACTCCGGCGGGGCGTGTCAGAGGGCTGCCCCACAATGGAGGACGTACCTGAGGAGGGGCAGACATGTCCGTATGGGACGACCTGGTCGGACAGACACGGGTCGAGGAGCAGCTCGCCGCCGCCGCGCGGGACGCCGACGCGCGCGTGACCGCCCATGCCGCAGGAGAGCCCGACCCCGAGGCGTCGAGGATGACCCATGCCTGGCTCTTCACCGGCCCGCCGGGATCGGGCCGGGCGACGGCGGCGCGGGCGTTCGCCGCCGCGCTGCAGTGCGTGAGCCCCGACCGGGCGCTCGGCGGCGCACCGGGCTGCGGATTCTGCGACGGCTGCCACACCACCCTCGTCGGCACCCACGCGGACGTGGAGATCATCCGCACGGACCTGCTGTCCATCGGCGTGAAGGAGACCCGCGAGCTCGTCCGCCGCGCGCAGCTCTCCCCGGCCGGCGGGCGCTGGCAGGTCATCGTCCTGGAGGACGCCGACCGGCTCACCGAGGGCGCGGGCAACGTCCTCCTGAAGGCCGTGGAGGAACCCGCCCCGCGCACGGTCTGGCTGCTCTGCGCGCCCTCCCTCGAGGACGTGCTGCCCACGATCCGCTCCCGCTGCCGGCACCTGACCCTGCGCACCCCGCCCGTGGAGGCGGTCGCGGACGTGCTCGTGCGCCGCGACGGCATCGAGCCGGAGATGGCACAGGCCGTGGCCCGTGCCACGCAGGGCCACATCGACCGGGCCCGGCGGCTCGCGACGGACGAGCGGGCCCGCGCGCGCCGGTCCGTCGTCCTCAAGCTGCCGCTGCGCGTCGACGACATCGGCGGTTGCCTCAGGGCGGCCCAGGAGCTGGTGGACGCGGCGGCGGAGGACGCGAAGCAGGCCGCGGAGGAGGTCGACGTCAAGGAGACCGAGGAGCTGAAGACGGCGCTCGGCGCGTCCCAGGGCGGGCGGATGCCGCGCGGCACGGCCGGTGCGATGAAGGAGCTAGAGGAGCGGCAGAAGCGGCGCAGGACGCGTACGCAGCGCGACAGCCTGGACCTCGCGCTCACCGACCTGACCGGCTTCTACCGCGATGTCCTCGCCCTCCAGCTGCGCTCGCGTTCGGCCCTCGCGAACACGGACGTGCGGGACGCGATCGAGCGGATCGCCCTCGCCACCACTCCCGAGCGCACCCTCCGCCGTATCGAGGCCGTCCTGGCGTGCCGCGAGGCCCTCGACCGGAACGTGGCACCGCTGCTCGCGGTGGAGGCGATGACCATGGAGCTGCGCGGCTGACCTGCCGGGCTGGGGAGGTGGGCTGACGGGGCCGGCCGACCGGACGGGCAGGCGGGGGTCCACCGGGCGGGCAGGCGGGGGCCCACCGGGCGGGCAGGTGGAGGCCGACCACGCGGGCAGGTGGACGCCGACCGGACGGGTAGGCGCGGGGTGGACGGGGCGGGCGGATGGGGGGAGACGGCGCGATTGGACACGGTACGTACCGGTCCGGATACGCTCCGGGGATGGACTCCAGGCGTTTGCTCCGTACGTCCGCCACGGCCCTCGCGGCCGCCGGGCTGATCCTCTCCGGCTGCACGGGAGGCAGCGACGCGGCGCCGTCCCGCACCACGGCGGCCCGGCCGGCCGCCGCCTCCTCCTCGCCGGAGGCCCTGAAGGCGTTCTACTCCCAGAAGCTGATGTGGCGTGACTGCGGAGTCGCCGGTTTCCAGTGCGCGACCCTGCGCGCGCCCCTCGACTACGCGAAGCCGGACGGGCCCGAGGTGAAGCTGGCCGTCTCCCGGGTCCGGGCGACCGGCCCGGGCAAGCGGCTCGGTTCCCTCCTGGTCAACCCGGGCGGTCCCGGCGGCTCCGCCGTCGGCTACCTCCAGGGGTACGCGGGCATCGGGTACCCCGCACCCGTCCGGGCCCGCTACGACATGGTGGCCGTCGACCCCCGCGGAGTGGCCCGCAGTGAGCCGGTCGAATGTCTGACGGGCCCGCGGATGGACACGTACACACAGGTCGACCAGACCCCCGACGACCGTGCGGAGACGGACGCGCTCAGCGCCGCCTTCAAGGACTTCGCGGCCGCCTGCGAGAAGCGCTCGGGGAAGATCCTGCCGCACGTCTCCACCGTCGAGACGGCCCGGGACATGGACATCCTGCGGGCGGTGCTCGGCGACGCGAAGCTCAGCTATGTGGGGGCGTCGTACGGCACGTTCCTCGGCGCCACCTACGCCGAACTCTTCCCGGACCGGGTCGGGCGCCTCGTCCTCGACGGGGCCATGGACCCCTCGTTGTCCGCGATCGACCTGAACCGCGACCAGACGGCGGGCTTCGAGACCTCGTTCCGGGCCTTCGCCGCCGACTGCGTCCGGACGCCTGACTGCCCCCTGGGCACCGGGTCGGTCGAGGCGGCGGGCGAGGCGCTGAAGAAGTTCTTCCGCGACGTGGACGCCGAGCCCGTGCCCACCGGCGAAAGCCGCCCGCTCGGCGAGTCCCTGGCCACCACCGGCGTGATCGCGGCGATGTACGACGAGGGCGCCTGGCCCCAGCTGCGCGAGGCCCTCACCCGGGCGATGGGCGGCGAGGGCTCCGGCCTCCTGGCCCTGGCCGACAGCTACTACGAGCGCGAGGCGGACGGCACGTACGCCAACCTCATGTTCGCTAACGCCGCCGTGAACTGCCTGGACCTGCCGCCGGCCTACACGGGCCCCGCCGACGTGGAGAAGGCCGTCCCGTCCTTCGAGAAGGCCTCCCCGATCTTCGGCAAGGGCCTCGCCTGGGCGGCCCTCAACTGCACCTCCTGGCCGACCCCGGCCTCCGGCCGCCCCCACCGCATCACCGCCGAGGGCGCCGCCCCGATCCTGGTCGTCGGTACCACCCGCGACCCGGCCACCCCGTACAAGTGGGCCCGGTCCCTGGCCGACCAGCTCTCCTCCGGCACCCTCCTGACCTACGAGGGCGACGGCCACACGGCGTACGGCCGGGGCAGCGACTGCGTCGACACGGCGATCAACACCTACCTCCTGGAAGGCACCCCTCCGCAAGACGGAAAGCGCTGCTCGCAGGCATGATCCAAGGGTGGTCGGAGCACCCTGGGAAACTGTGTAGACTTGGCGGCGCTGCTGCACCCACCATGGGTCTGCACGGCACGCCGCCTTAGCTCAGTTGGCCAGAGCAACGCACTCGTAATGCGTAGGTCTCGGGTTCGAATCCCGAAGGCGGCTCGGAATTGCCCCAGGACTCACTCGCCGTGACCTGGGGCTTTTTCATGCCCGGAGGGTGCCGTGGGGCGAGCCAGCCGCCAGGCGGTCCAGGCGCCCGCCGTGACGGTGCCGGTCTGTGACAGGCCTGCCTCCGGAGCGGCCTCCGCGATCTCGCTGGGGTCCGCGTGGCCCGGCTTGCCGGGATTCGGCGTCAGGACCCAGATGTGGCCGTCGGCGGACAGCGGGTCGGCCGCCTCCGTCAGGAGGTCGACGAGGTCGCCGTCCCCCTCCCGGAACCACAGGAGCGCGACATCGACCGGGCCCTCGTGGTCGTAACGGACAAGGCTCTGGCCGATGGTCTCCTCGACCGACTCCCGCAGGCTGTCGTCGACATCGTCATCCTCCCCGAGCTCCTGCACCACCAGGCCGTGCAAGAACCCCAACCGGGCGCCGTAGTCGCTCTCTTGCCACGGCTCTTCCCGCGTCTCCTCCTGCTCGGAAGCTGCTGTCATCGTGTCCTCTCCCTGTCACGACGCCCGCGCGTACCGCGCTCACCGAACACTCTGCCGGAACCCGGGACGCGTGAACCAGACGAACCGGGGGGAAGTGCGAGCAGTACGGTCACGTCCGACAGCGGGGAGGGCCGCAAGGAGCCGGCCGCGACGGCGGTCATCGCGCTCGACCTGACCGAGGCCTCGTTCAAGGCCCGCGGCGGCCCGCCCCACGACGGGGGTCCGAGGACGCGGCGCTCGGTCCGTGGGCGGGGGTGCTGCCGGTCGTGACCATCTTCGGTGAACCGGTCACCCACCCCGTCCTTCCCCCGGACTCCGCGCCGCCCGCCCACGTGGCCTCGCGCGCGGGGCGCCTCCTGGGGGCGTGAACCCCGGGTCAGACGGCCTCCGGCATCTCCTCCGCGTCCCGCAGCCGGTGTCTGGCGCGGCCCGCCAGGCGACGGGCGGCGACCGGGGCGTGCTCCAGGACCGGGGCGATCCTCTCGTACGGCACCTGGAACTCGTCGTGGAGGACGAACGCCAGCCGCTCCGGGGGTGTCAGACCGTCCACGGCCTCCGCGAAGGGTGAGGTCCCGGGAACCGGCTCGGCGTGGGCGTGTCCGTGGGTCTCTCGGGCGCGGAGGCGGGTCAGGCATGCCGCGGCCACGGCGAGGGTCGGATCCTCCGGCCATCGCCGCGTCCTCCGCGCGGCGGCCACCGCCTCGTCGGCCTCCGGGAGCGTGCCGAGCAGGCGGTACGCCACCGCCCGGAGGCGCGCCTCCGGAGCGGTGGGGGTGGGAGTGCTTGTGTCGTCCACGGGTGTGGCCTTCGAGGGGTTCGGTACGGGCGCGGACGCGCCCGCGTCTGCCGTCAGTCGCCGTGGCCGGTGCCCCCGCTGCCGAAGCCACCGCTGGAGATCCCGCCCCACTTGCGCTTCTCCTCGCTAGGCGGCTCGGGCGAGGTCTCCGTTCCCGACGTGCCCGCGTTCTTGAGCTGGTACGGCATGAGCCGGTGCTCGCCGTCGTTCTGCGGCATCTCTACCGGCCTGCGGTATTCGGACATCTCACCGGGCAGCCGGTCCGTCTCCGGCCGGCGCGGGTGTTCGTCCGGCTTGGGCGTACGGGACTCGCGGTCACGGACCCGGAACCCGAGCCAGACCGCCCCGATCAGTACGAAGACGACGACGAGTCCGGCGAGGAACTGTCCGAGGCCTGACTGCCAGACTCCCGCGGCCAGGGTCTGGGCTGCGCTGAGAGTGTTCATACAAGGGGATTACCCGATTCCGCTTCTTTGGATGCGTTCGGCGGGACACGTCGGAAAAATCTCGGACGCGTGCTGAAACATTTCCCCGCCCCCGTCGCGTCAATGAGGTGTACGGCGACCACACCATGTGACCACGAGGGAATGGAGGGGTATGAGAAAGTCCCGCGCGGACGAGTTCATGGAGTTCGCCTCCGCACGCTCGGGTCAGCTGTTCCGCTCGGCGTGCCTGCTGACCAGCGGAGACACGCATCTCGCCGAGGACCTCACGCAGGAGACGCTGGGCCGGATGTACGCCCTGTGGGGGCGCGTCGCCCGGATCGGCAACCCCGCCGCGTACGCCCAGACCGTGCTCGTCCGCACGTTCCTCAGCCACCAGCGGCGCCGCTCGGCCACCGAGCGCCCGCTCGGCGAACTGCCCGACCGCGCCCCCGACGCCGGCGAGGATCCGGCGCTCCGGATCGCACTGCTCGACGCGCTCGCCGGACTCGCGCCGAAGGACCGCGCGGTCGTGGTGCTGCGGTACTGGGAGGACCGCAGCATCGAGGAGACCGCCGACGCCCTGCATGTCAGCTCCGCCGCGGTACGCACCCGCTCGGTACGGGCGCTCGGGAAGCTGCGGCAGCGGCTCGGCGGCAGCATCGCCGAGTTCGCCGCCCGCTGATCGCGGACGCGGACGGCCCGCGCCCGCGACCGCGCCGCGTCTGCGCCGTCCGCACCGGCCGCCGACCACCGACGCACCCGCATCGCCCGTGACCTCCCGCACCACTCACATCGCATGCACCAGCCGCACCATGTGCGCCACCCGCGCCAGCCGCACCACGCGCACCACCCGCACCACGTGCACCACCTGCACCACCCGCACCACCTGCACCACCCGCACCCCCCCTGGCCTTCCATCAACCGGAGACGGTGAATTCGACATGCCCCAGAACGCAGACCCCCAGCACGAGGGATTCGAGGAGGAGCTCGGCGCGGTCCTGCGCCGCACCGGTGACGGCTTCGCCGTGGACGACCGGCGCGAGCTGGTCGCGGGCGGCCTCCAGCGCGGCCGGCGCCGCCTGCTCCGCCGCCGCCTCGCGGTGACCGGCGGCGCCCTCGCCCTCGCCGCCGTCGGCCTCGGCGGGGTGTACGGCGGCTCGGTGCTCTCGCCGACCGGCGCACCGGAGCGCGTCTCCGTGGCGGGCGCCCCCACGGGCGCCAAGCCGACCGCCGGCGCCACGGACTCGGCCGAGACCACGCCGAACAAGCCGAACCAGGGGCAGATCCCGGTCAAGCGCCTCGCGGCCGTCCTCCAGGCCAACACCCCGCCCGGCACGTGGGAGATCGACGGCCTGGACGGCAAGGGCCAGTCCGTCCGGGGCGTCTACGACGACGGCAAGGGCAAGGCGGCCGTCTCCGTCGCCCTCTACCGTGCCGGCCACACCGGCGAGGCGGGGGAGGACCAGGTGACGTGCCCCTCGAAGGCCCACGTCCCCTTCGACGACTGCTCCAGCGAGCGGCTGCCGAACGGCTCCCGGCTGATGGTCTTCCAGGGGTACGAGTACCCCGACAAGCGCGAGGAGACCAAGCACTGGCGGGCGGTCCTGCTCACCAAGGACGGCTTCCTCATCGACGCCGGCGAGTACAACGCCCCCGCGGAGAAGGGCGCCGCGATCAGCCGGGAGAACCCGCCCTTCAGCCCCGCCCAGCTGAAGGCCCTCGTCACCGCCGACGCCTGGCAGGTGTTCCTCCAGCGGATCCCCGCCCTGCCCGAGACCAAGAGGCCGCCCGCCGCCGACCGGCCGCCGGGCGAACCGAGCGGCCCCGCCGTCCAGAGCACCCTGCTCCGCCTCCTGCCCAAGGGCCTCAAGGTCTCCGACAAGAGCGCGGACTCCGGCTACGGCTTCGCCGTCGTCGACGACGGCAAGGGCAAGAGCCTCGTCCAGATCAACGTCCAGCCGAACATGGGGGACGTGGCCGGGGGCCTCTTCGGCAGCGGGGACGTCACCACGCTCCCCGACGGCCGCCTGGTCAAGCTCACCCAGCAGCCGGGTGAGAAGGGCGGCTCGGGCGTCGTGTGGTGGACCGTGGACACCATCACGCCGGACGGCTTCCGGGTCGTCGTCTCCGCCTTCAACACCGGCGCCCAGCACGAGGACGCGACGCGCGCCGAGCCCGCTCTGACCATGGAGCAGCTGAAGACGATCGCGCTCAGCACCGACTGGCTGCGGCTGCAGGAGCCGCCGAAGTAGGCGAGCGGGGAGGGACGGGCGGCGATACGGGGGGCGGGGGCGGGCGAGAGCCTGCCTCCGCCGTTCCCCTGCCGGTGCGGCTACTTGGCGTCCGCGTACCGTTCGACCGTGGTCGTCGTGAACGGGAACCGCACCGGGGTCTCACCGAAGGCGATCCGCCCCGCCTCGTCCCCGGCCGTGCGGATCGCTTCGGTGACCGCCTCCGCCTCCCCCGCCGGACAGTGCACGATCACCTCGTCGTGCTGGAAGAACACCAGCTCCGCCCGCATCCCCACCAAGGACCGCCGCAGCGCCGCCAGCATCAGCAGCGCCCAGTCGGCCGCGCTGCCCTGCACCACGAAGTTACGCGTGAACCGGCCCCGCGCCCGCGCGTTCCCCGACGCGTACCCGGGGACGAACTCACCCTCCGCCGCGGCTGGTTCACCGCCCTCCTGCGGCAGACCGGCCTCCTCGTCCTCGCCCGCGCCCACCGCACGGGGGCTGGTCCTGCCCAGCCAGGTCCGCACGAGCCGGCCCTCCTCGCCCGCCTTCGCCGCATCGTCGACATAGGCCACCGCGCGCGGGAAACGACGCCGCAGCGCCGCCAGGTTCTTCAGGCCGTCGCCACTGGTCTGCCCGTAGATCGCGCCCAGGAGCGCGATCTTGGCGTGGTCGCGGTCGCCGGAGAACGCCCGGTCCGAGAGGCGCGTGTACAGATCGTCGGGGTGCCCCGCGACCTCCATCAGACCCGGGTCCCGCGAGATCGCGGCGAGCACCCGCGGCTCCATCTGGTCGGCGTCGGCCACCACCAGGCGCCAGCCCCGGTCCGCGACCACCGCCTGCCGGATCACCTTCGGGATCTGCAGCGCCCCGCCGCCGTTCGTCGTCCAGCGTCCGCTGACCGTGCCCCCCGGCAGGTACTCCGGCCGGAAACGTCCGTCGCGGACCCAGTCCTGGAGCCACGACCAGCCGTGCGCCGTCCAGATCCGGTACAGCTTCTTGTACGCGATCAGGGGCTCCACCGCCGGGTGGTCGATCTCCTCCAGCTCCCAGCGGCGGGTGGACCGCAGCCGGACACCGGCCTGCGCGAAGGCCTTCACCACGTCGGCGGGCAGATCCGGCCGGACCCGGCGGCCGAACGCCGCGGACACCTCGTCCGCCAGCTCGGCGAGCCGGCGCGGCTCGCCCCCGCCCGCGTACCGCTCGCCCAACAGCTCGTGCAGCAGGTCCCGGTGCACATCCGCGTGCCAGGGCAGGCCCGCCCGGTGCATCTCGGCCGCCACCAGCATCCCCGCCGACTCGGCTGCCGTGAGCAGCCGCATCCTGCCCGGGTGCTCCGCCCGGTCGTGACGGCGCAGCTGCTCCGCGTAGACCGCGAGGAGGCCGTCGAACGGTACGGAGACCACCGGGCGCGGCTCGAACAGGGAGTCCTGCGAGCCCGGCTCGGCGCCGCGCTGGGGCGGATCGGGGGGCACCGGCGCGTTCCGCAGGCGCGCCCAGGCCGCCGCCGCGGAACGGGGTTCGCCGAGGCGTCCCTCGTGGCCCAGGAGCAGCTGCTCGGCGTCCTCCATGTCGTAGCACCGCTCGACCCGGACACCGGCGGCGAGCAGCCGGGGATACACCTCGGCCGTCGACCGCCACACCCAGCGGGCCACCTCGGGCCGCGCCCGCACGGCCGCCACCAGGTCCGGCTCGCGCCGCACCTCGCCCGCGGGCAGCCCGTCCGGGCCGAGGGCCACGAGCAGCGCGCCGTCGCCTTCGGCCTCGGGCGCGAGTGCCCACCTGTCGGTCATGGGCGCGAGTCTGGCACCCGGCACTGACACCGCCGCTGAGGCAAGCCGGACGACCGGGCGCCGGGCCTGCGCGGGGGGCCCGCCGGGACGCCTGACCGACTGCGGGCGCCCGCCCGGGGCTCCGCGCCCCCGCGTGAGCTCTCGCCCACCGCCCCCGCCCACCGCTCCCGCCCCGCCCCTCGCTACGCCGCCGCGTGGAAGAGGGCGGCCGCTTCGCCTCGGGAGTCGACCGAGAGTTTGTTGAGGATGTTCGCGACGTGGAACTTCACCGTGGATTCGCTGATGTGCAGCTCCTCGGCGATCCGGCGGTTGCGGTGGCCGAGGGCCAGGTGGTGCAGGACCTCCACCTCCCGGTCGCCGAGGCCGGAGAGGGGGTGTGCCGCTTCGAGCGGGGCGGCCGGTGCCGCCAGGGGGATCACGGCCGTGACCGTCGTGCCCCAGCCGGGGACGGCGTCCATGTCGAGCCGCCCGCCGAGCACGTCGAGCCGGTCCCGGACCGTGCCGGCGCCCAGGTCGCAGGGGGCGAGCGCGCCCGCGCCGTCGTCCCTCACGGACGCCCGCAGCTCGTGTTCGGTCAGTTGCCAGCCGACATGGATCCGGCGCACCGAGTCCTGTTCGAGGATGATCAGGAGCAGGGACCGTACGATCGCCCGCGCGCTGTGCGCCACGTCCGCCGCCAGTGACCGGTCCGAGTCCGGCGCCCCCAGGTCGAGCCGGACCTGGCTGTGCCGCAGCATCGGCCGCAGCTCGGCGGCGAGCCGCTCGAAGGCGTCCTGGGCGGGTTCCTCCGCGAGCGCCCGGTCCCGCCGCTGTTCGGCTCGCATCTCGATCAGCGCAGACGCGGCCAGGTCGGTCGCGGTCGTCCGGGCCGTCGTGTCGTCCAGGGCCCTGCTGCGCAGCACCCCGAGGACGCCGGACAGCGCCGCCGTGTGCGAGGCCGTCAGTTCCGCGATGACCCGGGCCCGGGTGTCGGCGGCCGCCCGCGAACGGGCGAGGGCTCCCGGCAGCGCCTCCGTCGCGAACCGGTCGAAGTGCCCCGAGACCAGGTCCCAGAGGGCCTGCGCCACGGTGAGCGCGGCCGGGTCCACGGGGACGGCGCCGTCCTCCCGTACCAGCACGAGCACCGCCCCGCGAACGGTCGCGTGGCTCGTGACGGCGACGACCCGCCGCTGTCGGCCGCCGAGCGTCGCCGCGCCCTGCCAGGGGCTCCCGGGCACGCCTGCCGCAAGCAGCGGCGCCAGGTCGGCGGCCGTCAGCAGCTCCGTACCGCCGAGTGTCTTGAAGGGCGAGTGGGCGCAGTGGGTGGAGAGTTCGGCCGCGTCCACGTGCGGGACGAAGGGGGCGAGGGCCGCCGAGACCTCGGGGAGGATCTCCCCGAGCGGCTGCCGGATGATCTCGTACGCCGTGGTCAGCGTGAACGCGTCCATGCGGTCGAGCGTACGCGGGGAGGGTCGGCTCGCGGCCGGTCTTTCGGCCAGGTGGCACTGGCCGTTGGGAGGGCTGGGCGCGGGTCCTGGAGGCCGCAGGCTTGGGCTCGTCGAAGAGCGGGAACCGCGAACGAGCAGCTGTGGAGGCTGAGATGGAAGCCATCGTGTACGAGGAGTTCGGCGGTCCCGAGGTGCTGCGCCACGCGACCGGCGTCGCCGTACCGGAGCCCGGTCCCGGCGAGGTCCGCGTCAAGGTCGCGGCCGTCGGGCTCAACCCGCTGGACTGGAAGCGCCGGCACGGCTGGGTGGAGGAGTTCTACCCGACGACCTTCCCGGCAGTCCCCGGACTGGAGTTCGCCGGCACCGTCGACAGGCTCGGCGAGGGCGTCACCGATCTGGCCGTCGGCGACGAGGTCCTCGGCTGGACGAAGACCGGCGCCTACGCCGAGTACGCCATCGCCGACCTCGTCGTGCCCAAGCCCGCCGGGCTCTCCTGGGCGTCCGCCGCGAGCCTCCCGGTGGCGGCGGAGACCGCACAGCGCGTCCTGGACCTGATCGGCGTCCGGCCCGGGGAGACGCTGTTCCTGCACGGTGCGGCGGGCGTCGTCGGTTCCGTGGGCGTCCAGCTCGCCGTCGCGGCCGGGGTCACGGTGGTCGGAAGCGCGTCCGAGTCCAACCACGCCTACCTGCGCGGACTCGGCGCGATCCCCGTGACGTACGGCGACGGCCTGGCCGACCGGGTCCGGGCCGCCGCCCCCGACGGTGTCGACGCCGTCTTCGACGCGGTCGGTCACGGGGTCCTGCCGGTCGCGATCGAGCTCCTCGGCGGGAAGGACGCGGCGAAGGAGCGGATCGCGACGATCGCGGACCTCGACGCCGAGGAGCACGGCATCGTCTTCACGGGGGTCATGGGCGACCCGGACGCCGTACGGGCCGGGCTCACGGCCCACGCGCGCGCGGCGGCGGCGGGGACCCTGGCGGTCCGGCTCGCCGACACGCTCCCCCTGAAGGAGGCGGCACGGGCCCAGGAGCTGAGTCAGTCGGGGCATGTGCGGGGCAAGTTGGTCCTGATCCCGTAGAGGAGTTCGGGGTGGGATCCGGGGCCCCGCCGAATTCGCGCCGGGTCCGCCCGCGGTCCGCTTCGGGGCGCGATCCGGGGTCCGCTCCGGGTGCGGGAGGGGGGCGGGGTGGGAAGATCCCTGACCTGACCTGCGAGTGCTGGGTCCGACCGTGGAGGGCGACGACGATGTACGCGATATCCCTGGGTGACGACGGCGCGGAGCTGCGTCCGCTCGAACCGTGGCAGGCCGACGAGTTCCTGGCGCACATGGACCGGGGACGGGAATTCATCGGCGCCCGCAACGGCCTTCCCGACGTCGTCACGGACCTGGAGTCCAGCCGCGCCTTCCTCCGGTTGTACGCGGAGAAGACGGCCACCGACTCGGGGCGCATCCACGGCATATGGTTCGGCGACACCCTCGTCGGCGCGGTGATCCTGCGGAGGCTCGACCCGGGCGCCGGCACGGCCGAGGCGGGCTGCTGGCTGGAGCCGGCGGCCGTCGGCAAGGGCCTGGTGACCCGTGCGGCGCGGGCCCTCGTCGACTGGGCGATCGAGGTGCGGGGGATCCACCGGGTGGAGTGGGTGGTGTCGTCCGACAACGAGCCGAGCATCGCGGTGGCCCGACGGCTCGGCATGAGCAGGGACGCGGTCCTGAGGGAGAGCCTCTCCTACCGGGGGCGACTCCACGACGAGGAGGTCTGGTCGGTCCTCGCCCCGGAGTGGAGAGCGGCGAAGTCCGCGTCCCTGGCGGCGGGAGGGGGAACGGCGGGGAGCTGAGCCGGAGGCCGGGTGTCCTGCGGCGGGGGGACGACCGGATCTGCACCGCACCCGGGGAGTGCGCCGGGCGGGGGTCGGGGGCGCGCGTGGACGGGGGTCAGGCGCGCCGCCGAACCGGGTCCGCGGGGCGGGTGATCCCGGGCCACGCGCGGGTGGGGCGGTGGCTCGGTTCCGACTGTGGCGCCACCGCCGACACGAGCCCCGCCGCCGCCTTCCCGGGCCACGCGCGGGTGGGGCGGTGGCTCGGTTCCGACTGTGGCGCCACCGCCGACACGAGCCCCGCCGCCGCCTTCCCGGGCCACGCGCGG
>NZ_JBHXSA010000001.1:419660-482291 GCF_042716475.1 Streptomyces sp. NPDC058671
GGTGGGGCGGTGGCCCGGCTCCGACCCCGGCCACCGCCCCGTCCGTCCACCTTCGCCGTTCAGCGCGTCAGGCGCCACGCGGGGAGGGCCGACGCGGCGACCGCGACCGTCGCGCACACGCCCGCCGCCGCGCCGACCGTGGCCCACGGAAGGGCCAGGGCCACCGGGGCCGAGAGGGCGGCCAGGCCCACGCCCAGGGTGCCCAGGACGAGGGCGGTCACCGCGAGGCCGAGGACGGTGCCGATCGCGACGGCGAGCGTCGCCTCGCCCGTCACCACTCGCAGGATCTGGGCCCGGGTGGCCCCGGCGAGCCGCAGCGAGGACAGTTCCCCGCCGCGTACGGAGGTCGCCATGAGCAGGGTGTTGGCCAGGCCGATCACCGTGTAGACGAGGGCGATGCCGAGGACGAGGAGCATGCCGAGCCGTTTCTGCGGGGAGTCGCCCGCCCGGTGCTCGGCGTCGGCCCACCCGTCGGCGGTCCTGACGGTGCCGCCGCCGGCCTCCAGGGCCCGGACGGTGGCCGCACCGCCGCCGCGTGCCTCGATCCGGTCGGGGGCGGAGCCGGGGGCGTTCGCCCGGGTGACGTACGGGCCGTTGTCGCCGGTGCCCGGGGCGAGGACGGCCACCACCCGCAGCCGTACCGGGCCGCTCCCGTCCGCGCGCCAGACCTCGACGCTCTCGCCCACCCGGCGCCGTTCGAACTCCTCGTTGACCACGATCGACCGGTCGTCGAGGTCCCGCAGGTCACCGGCGACCAGGGGCAGCCGCGCCAGTTCGGCGAAGGCCACAGGGGCGTCGACCGCCCGCGCCCCGTACCTGACGACGGCCTCGGCCCCGTCCCGTACGAACACGGAGGTCGCCCCCGTTGCGGACACGACCGATCCGGGCGGCGCCGCCACGGGCCGCAGGTTCGCGCCGGCCACGACGTACTCGGCGGCCGTCTGCTCCCGTGCCTCCACCCCCTTCGTCCGCGTGATGCTCGTCGCCGAGCCGAAGAGCGTCCCGGCGAGCGCCACGGTCACCAGGACGGGAGCGGCGACGGCTGCGGTACGGCGCACGGAGGCCGCGCTGTTCTCCCGTACCAACGTCCCCACCGCGCCCCGCAGCCGCAGCAGCCGGGCCATTGGCCGGACGAACAGCGGGGAGAGCAGGGCGACACCGGTGATCAGGAGCATCGGAAGGGTTGTGTACGTCTTCCGCTTGAGCAGCGCGGAGGGGTCCGTGACGCACGTCCAGGCGAGGAGCCCGAGGCCCGAGAGCAACAGTCCCGTGCCGAGCAGGGCGCGGCCGAGCGGCAGGGCACCGGCGTCGACGTCCGACTCGCGGAGCGCGGCCGTCGGCCCGATCCTCCCGGCGCGCCGGGACGCGGCGACGGCCCCGGCGACGGCGACCGTCAGGCCCGTCCAGAAGGCGACGTGGAAGGGCCAGACGGGCTCGCCGACCGTGAACCACTCGGGTGCGAGGCCGCCGTCGACGAGGGTCCGCGCCAGCAGGGGCGCGCCCAGGGCGCCGAGCGCGCAACCGGCCCCCGAGGCGAGGACGCCCAGCGCCGTGGCCTCGGCGAGGAGGAGCCGCCTGATCTGTCCGGGGGTGGCTCCCGCTGTCCTGAGCAGCCCGAACTCGCGGCGGCGCAGCGCCACGGCGAAGGCGAACGTGGAGGCGACGACGAAGACGGAGACGAAGGCGGTGACGCCGCCGGAGGTGCCGAGGAGGGCGTTGAGGCCGACGAGCGCGTCGGCGTCCCGCTCGGGTCCGGGGTCGGCCTGCCGCCGCTCGCCGCCGGTGAGGACACGGGCGCGGTCGCCGACGAGAGCCCGGACCTCGGCGGCCGGGGCGTCGACGCCGACGGCGTCGGGGCGGCCGGAGGCGGGGGAGGCAGACCCGGACTCCGACCCGGCCCCGGACCCGGACCCGGCCCCGGGCTCCCACCCGGACCCGGACTCCGACCCGGACCCGGGCTCCGACCCCGGCTTGGGCAACGTGACGGTCCAGCGGGCGCGGAGTTCGCGCAGCAGTTCTCTGTCCACAGGCTGTGGACGGTCGAGGCGATGCGTCACGGAGCCGGTCCCGGGACCGCGCCGCACGTCGAGCGTCAGCCGGTCCTGACCCTGCACGACGACGGGCGAGGAGGCGAACCGCTGGGGAGAACGCTCGGGCGGGTCGAAGGTGGCGGACAGGCCGAGCCCCATCGTCGCGAGCAGCCCGACACCGAGGGCGAGGGCGACGAACCCACCGACGAAGGAGGCCCACCGGGCACGGAGCCCGGACAGGACGACGGTCAGCACGAGGGCCTCCCGGGGGCGGCGTCGGCGTGGGCGGTGGGGGCGGTGGGGGCGCACGCCGCCTCGACCCGTACCACCGTCTCCGTCTCCGTCTCCGTCTTCAAGGTCGTCATCCGCGCCGCGACCGTCTCCACCGTCGGGGCCCGCAGTTCCCCCGCCACGCGTCCGTCCACCAGGAAGACCACCCGGTCCGCGCGGGTCGCCGCCACCGGGTCGTGGGTGACCATGACGAACGTCTGCCCGTCCCGGTCGACCAGCTCCCGCAGCATGTCGAGCACCTCGCGGCTCGTCGTCGAGTCGAGCGCACCGGTCGGTTCGTCGCCGAAGAGGACGGCCGGGCTGGTGATCAACGCGCGCGCGAGGGCGACCCGTTGCTGCTGGCCACCGGAGAGCTCCCCGGGCCGGTGCCGTTCCCGCCCCGCGAGCCCGACGCGGGCCAGCGCCTCCCGTACCTCGGTGCGGGACGGGCGACGGCCCGCGAGCCGGAGGGGGAGGGCCACGTTCTGCGCGGCCGTCAGGGAGGGCAGCAGGTTGAAGGACTGGAAGACGAAACCGATCCGGTCCCGCCGCAGCAGGGTCAGGCGCCGCTCGCTCAGCCCTTCGAGGGCGGTGCCGCCGACCTCCACCCGCCCGGCGGTGGGCCGGTCGAGCCCGGCCGCGCACTGGAGCAGAGTGGACTTGCCGGAGCCGGACGGGCCCATGACGGCGGTGAAGGTCCCGGCGTCAAAGTCGAGGTCGACGCCGTCGAGGGCGCGGACGTCCCGGTGGTGCCGGGTGAGCCCCCGGAGCCGTACGGCGGGTGAGGCCCTGTCGGCATCGGCAGGGGTGGTGGCGGTGGTCGTCGGCGTCATGGCTCAAGCGAACCGTTTGCGCCGCCGCCGATCACGACCACTGCCGGGCGTCCTGGAGGTATGCCTGGCCCTACCCCTCGCGTACCGCCCGCACGAACACGTCGAGCGCGTCGAGGGGTTCGCGACCGCCGAGCAGCGCCCGCAGGTCGCTCTCGACCCCCGTACCGTCCAGGAAGCCGTGGGCGATCGCCGAGTACGTGCTCGCCAGCATCGGCACCTGGAAGGGCACGGCCCCGGAGGCGGCGACGGCGGCGCGGGCGTCCGCGAGCGTGCCGGGGGCGTACGTGGCACCCAGGGCCTTCGCGAGGTCGGCGCCGCCGAGGGGACGCTCGCCGACGAGCTCGTACACCCGGTTCCGGTGGGAGGCCGGGTCCGTCGCCACGGAGACGGCGATGTCGGCGAGGTCCGCGCGGGCGACGGCGGCGAGGCGGCCGTCGCCGAGGGGGCCGGTGATCCGGTGGTCGGCGTCGGGCGCGGCGATCCGGGTGAGGAACTCGGCGTAGAGGCCGTTGCGGAGGATCGTCCAGTCGAGGGTGGTGGAGCGCCGCAGTCGCCGCTCGGTCCAGCGGTGCGCGAGCGCGTACGTGAGGTGGTCGCCGTCGCCGGAGAGGCTCGTGTACACGACGTGCCGGACGCCCGCCCGCTCGGCGGCCGAGATCGCGGCCCCGTGCCGGGCGACGACCGTGTCGTCCTCGCCGTGACCGGCGGAGATCAGCAGCAGCGTGTCCACCCCGGCGAAGGCCTCCGGCAGGGTCTCGGGCGCGTCGAAGTCGAGGCGCCGGGTGCCGGGCAGCCCCGCGCGCGTACCGAGGACGACGTCGTCCCGGCCGTCGAGCCGTTCCGCGACGAGCGAGCCGAGAGCGCCGGATACACCGGTGACGAGCAGCATGTTCTCCCCCAGGGGTCGAGATGGCTGAGACCATCGTGGGGGGACGGGGAAGATCGCGTAAGGAGGCACATCGATGTCCGAGGGGCACACGGAGGTAACCACCGAACCCCTGGTGAGCTGCGCGGAGGAGTGCGGGGTACGGGACGTCCAGGACCGGCTCGGCGACAAGTGGACCGTGCACGTGGTCGTCGAACTCGCGTCGGGACCGCGCCGGTTCAGGGAACTCCAGCGGCTGGTCACCGGGGTCTCGCAGCGGATGCTGACCCTGACCCTGCGCCGCCTCGAACGGGACGGCCTCGTCTCGCGCACGGTCTACCCGACGACACCGCCGCAGGTGGAGTACGCGCTGACGGAGACCGGCCACAGCATGACCCACCTGATCAAGCAGCTCGTCGACTGGTCGCTCGACCACCGGGCGGTGATCGCCCGGTCACGGGAGGAGTGGGACGTGAGGGACACGAGGGCCGCCGGGGGCGGGCGGGGCCTCGGCACCACGAGGGGTACGCACGGCTCCAGCGGCACCCGCACCGATACGAGGGGCACGGCGTGAGCTCCGGCACCGGCACCACCATCGACAAGGCCTTCGAGGCGCTCTACGCGCGCGATGACGGGTCGCTCGACACGGCCGCGTCGCTGCTGGCCGCCGACCGGTCCGCCGACGCGGAACTGGCACGCCGTGGCGAGGAGTTCGTCCGGACGCTGTGGACGCGGGGCTGGCAGCCCGCCGACCTGGTCCGCATCGCCCGCCGGGACCTGGCGGACGAGCACCTCCGGGTCCTCACCGGGCTGATCCGGTCCGAGACCGAGCGGTACGGGACGCTGCCGCGCCGCTGGCGGGCTCAGCTCGACGAGCTGGACGCCACCCCCGGCCGGCCGACGGACCGCTTCTCGTACGTGACGACCGTCCTGGAGCTGTACCGGCTCCTGGTCCGGCTGCCGCGCCTGGACGCGGTCGGGCCGGTCCCCGGGGAGGCGCTGCCGCCCGCGGTGGCCGGGGAGCCCCGGATGCTCTCGCGGATCAGGGCGCTGCTCGCGAAGGCGGAGGCGACGGGGTACCCGGAGGAGGCGGAGGCGCTGACCGCCAAGGCGCAGGAGCTGATGGCGCGGCACAGTTTGGACGAGGCGACGCTCGCGGCGGGCGCGCCGTCACCGGAGACACCGGGGGCGATCAGGATCGGGGTGGAGGCGCCGTACGAGCAGGCGAAGGCGATCCTGCTCGACGCGGTGGCGACGGCGAACCACTGCCGGGCGGTGTGGAACGAGGCGTACGCCTTCTCGACGGTGATCGGCTTCGAGGGGGACCTCGATCCGGTGGAGCTGCTGTACACGTCGCTGCTCGTGCAGGGGACGGCGGCGATGACGCGGGCGGAGGCGGAGCAGCGGGCCGGCGGGCGCAAGCGTACGAAGTCGTTCCGGCAGTCGTTCCTGCTGGCGTACGCGAACCGGTTGGGCGCCCGGCTGTCGGCGACGTCCCGCCGGGTGGCGGCGGAGGCCCCGACGCTCCTCCCGGCCCTCGCCTCCCGCGACCTCGCGGTCACCACCCGCACGGACGAACTCTTCCCGGAGACGCGGACGACCCGGGTCCGCGCGGCCTGGGACGAGGCGGGCTGGACACACGGCGAGACGGCGGCGGACAGAGCGGGCCTGCACCCGGGACGGCGGGGCGTGGGGGGTTGAGCGGAGCTCGGGGCCGGGCGGGACGTACGGGACGTACGGGACGGCGGCGCGTAGGCGGGCCGAAGCGGGGCGTAGGGCCTGGCAGGGCGTACGCGGGCCGAGCGGGGCGCACGTGAGGTGCGGCCCCGCCCCCTGGCGGTACGGGGTGAAATGGCCGCGTATGACCTGATCGCGGATACCCTCGGGCCATGAGCTGGCTCCGGGCCCTGAAGGAGACCGCCCGCTCCGGGCTCACCGTCGAGCGGCAGCGGCTCGACCCCCTGGTCGCCGCCCGCGCCGCCCTCGGTCTCGCCCTCGTCATGGGCTTCTCGCTCGCGCTCTTCGGCCCCGCCGTCGCCGTCTCGTCCGCCTTCGGCGCCTTCCAGGCGGCCATCGCCACCTTCCAGCGCTCCTGGCGCCCCCGCCCCACCCTCGCCCTCGCCTCCGGCGCCAGCCTCGCCCTCTCGACCTTCTTCGGCTATCTCACGGGCGCCCACGGCGCCCTCTTCCTCGCCCTGCTGCTCCTGTGGACGTTCCTGTCCGGGCTCGCCTGGGCCGCCGGCCCGACCGCCGGGATCATCGCCTCGTCCAACGTGGCGATGATGCTGGTCACGGTCACCCTGCCCACCTCCGTCGCCACCGCCGCGGGTCACGCGGCCATGATCTTCGCGGGCGGTGTCGTCCAGGCCGCCCTGGTCGTCGTCCTCCCGGTCCGCCGCTGGGGCCCCCAGCGCGACGCCCTCGCGGACGCGCTCGCCGCGGAGGCGGACTACGCCCGCCGGCTCCGCCACGACCCCGTGGCCCCGTTCGACCCCCTCCCGCTGATGACCGCCCGCAGCGCCGCCGCCGTGACGCCGGGCCAGGCCCGCCGCCGCCCGGCGGAACTGCACGGGGCCCGAGGCCTCGCGGAACGCATTCGTCCGGTCCTCGCCTCCCTCGCCGACCCCGCCGTCGGCGTGCCGGAGGAGGGCCCGGAGCGGGCCCGGGTGCGGGAGCTGCTCGCGGCGGCGGGCGCGGTCCTGGACGCCGCCGCGCACGCGATCCGGCACGGCGAACCGGTCGCCATCCCCGCGCCCGCCGTCGCCGCCCTCCGCACCCCGGACACCGGCGCGATCCTCACCGGTCCGTCCCGCCGCGCCGCCGTCCGGCTCGCCGCACTGCTCGGCGACGTCGTCGAGACGGCGGAGCCGAGGCCGGAGACCACCGGCCCCCCGGGGCGCGGTCCCGCCCGCCCGACGCGCGCCCGCCCCCCGCTCGTCCGTCTGGCGCCGGTCGTCGCGGCCGAGGTGCGGGCCGAACTCCGCCGAGACTCCCCGGTCCTGCGCCACGCGGTCCGCGTCTCGGCGGTCACGGCCACCGGCTACCTCCTGGGCGGGGTGCTCCCGTTCGGGCACGGCTACTGGGCGCCGATGGCCTCCGTAATGGTCATGCGCCCGGACTTCTCGCAGACGTACGCGCGCTCGGTGGCGCGGTTCGGCGGCACCCTGGTCGGGGTGGCCCTGGCGACGGCGGTCGTACGGTCTGCGCACCCGGGCCCGTACCTGTCGGCCGGGCTCGCCGTGGTGTGCGCCTTCGGGATGTACCTGCTGATGCGCACGGGGTACGCGGCCGGTCAGGTCTTCGTCGCCGCGTACGTGGTGTTCCTGCTCGGCATGGAGGGCGCGGGCCTGACCCAGACCGTGCGGGACCGGGTGACGCTGACCCTGCTCGGCGGGCTCCTCGCGATGCTGGCGTACGCCGTCTACCCGGCCTGGGAGACGCCCCGGCTGCGTGGCCGTCTCGCGGACTGGCTGGAGTCGGTCGGGGCGTACGCGGCCGTCGTCACGGCGCGGTACGCCGACCCGGCGGGGACCGGCAGCCCCGACGTACGGGAGGCGCTCCTGAACACCCGCGCGGCCCGGGTGGCCTGGCAGGAGGCGGTGGAGCGGGCGACGCACGAACCGGTACGGCACCGGGGCCTCTCGCACGCGGCGGCGGAGCAGGCCGACCACGCGCTCGCGGAGTTCGGGCGGGTGGCGATGCTCCTGGAGGCGCACCTGCCGGAGCGCGGCGCCCCGCCCCTGCCGGCCGCCGCTGCCCTCGCGGAGTGCCTGCGCCGGGCTACGGAACGGGGCGCGAGGGAGGTACGGGAGGGCGGGGAACCGCGCTGGGACGCCCTGCGCGAGACGCTGGACACCTGGTCGGCCGACCCGCCGGACCACTTCCTGCTGCACAAGGGTGCCGCGCTGCTCCTGGAGGCCCTCGACGAGGTGACGACGTCCCTGATGGCCTCCACGCGGGCACGTTGAGCTCCCGGCGCTTTGACCGGCCGGGCCCGAGAGGGTCGCCGCCGCCGGCCGCTGCGCCCCGGGGTGCCCGGCTCCCCACGATCAGGCCCTCACCACGAAGCCTTCCGTACGCCCGGCAGGTACCCGGCGTGCGCCTGCCCCCTGACCCGGATCCTGGAGAGGCCGAACTTCCGCAGATGTCCGCGGGGCCGGCCGTCCACGGCGTCCCGGTTGCGGACGCGGGTGGCGCTGGCGTCCCGCGGCTGCCGGTTCAGCTCGCGCACCGCCGCCTCGCGTTCGTCGGCGGGGGTGCCGGGGCGGCGGATGATCTCCTTCAGCTCCGCCCGCCGCCGGGCGTACCGCGCCACGACCGTCTTCCGGCGCTCGTTGCGTGCGATCTTGCTGCGCTTGGCCATCAGACCTTCACCCCACGTGCCCGGATGCGGGCGACGGCGGCCTCGACGCCGATCGTGTCGACGGTCCTGATCGCGCGGGCGCTGAGGGTGAGCCGGACGTACCGGCCCTCGCCGGGCAGCCAGTAGCGCTTCTGCTGGATGTTGGGGTCGAAGCGGCGTGAGGTGCGCCGGTGGGAGTGCGAGATCCGGTTGCCGAATCCGGGGCGCGCTCCGGTCAGCTGGCAGTGGGCGGACATGGGTGACCTACCTCTCCGTCAGAGTATTGGAAATGGGAACCGTTTTCATTTACTCTACACACCATGGCCCGCAACGAACTTCGCCCCGTCATCAAGCTCCGGTCCACCGCCGGCACCGGATTCACCTACGTCACCCGCAAGAACCGCCGCAACGACCCCGACCGTCTGACCCTGCGCAAGTTCGACCCGATCGCCCGGCGGCACGTCGACTTCAGGGAGGAGCGCTGAGCGCACGGGGCCGAGCGGTCGCCGCCGGGAAAGCCTGACGTCGTACCGCGGTCGATTCCGGCATACTCGCTGGTGGCACGCTGAGTCGCGTAGCCGCTACGCCACCCCCCGTGCACGTGCATCTGCTCATGCAGGGGCATATGAACACAGCTATGATCCGAGGAAGTTGACACGTGCATCAAGCAACTCGGGGAGCTACCAGTGCATCATGCGCATCGCGCGTACAACGGCATGGCGGCCACGGAGCTGCGAGGCGTCGTGTGGCAGAAGAGCCGGCACAGCAACTCCCAGGGATCCTGCGTGGAGTTCGCCAAACTGCCGGGGGGAAACGTCGCCGTACGCAACTCGCGCCACCCCGAGGGTCCCGCGCTCGTCTACACGCCCGCGGAGATACAGGCGCTCCTGCTGGGCGTGAAGGACGGGGAGTTCGACCACCTGGTGTGAGGCCGGGGACGGTCACGCACAGGAGAAGGGCCCCGGCGCACGCGCCGGGGCCCTTCTCGTACGTACCGCGTCCCTGCGCCGGCCTGTGGGAGCTGCTCCCGCGTCCCTGTGCCGGTCCGTGGGAGCTACTCCGGACCGACCCGGAACAGCGCCCACACCACCTTGCCCCGCAGCGTGCCGGCGAGCGGGTGCCACCCCCAGCTGTCGCTGAACGAGTCCACCAGGAACAGCCCGCGGCCCGACTCGGCGGCGAAGTCCTCCTCGCCGTCGCGCGCCTCCGGGCTCTCCTGGCTGGGGTCGCGCACGGCGCACACCAGGCGTGAGGACCAGCGCATCAGGTGCAGCCGAACCGGTGGGATCTGGCCTTCGTCCTGGGACGCGTCGGCGGGTACCGCGTGGCGGAGCGCGTTGGTGACGAGCTCGGAGACGACCAGGGCCACGTCGTCGAAGCGCTCGGACAGCTCCCAGCGGTCCAGGGTCGCGCTGGTGAACTTCCGGGCCCCCCGCACGGCTTCGTACCGCGCGGGCAGCGCGCAGGAGGCGGAGGTGGAGACGGCGCCGGGATCGATCGGCGGAAGGCCCTGCCGTAACGGCTCGAGCACGGTCGATCCATTGGTCCCCATGCGAGGCACTCCCGGGAATCGCGACTGTGGTGCGACAACACGACAACACGAACGAGTACGCGGCTGCGCGGGCCCCATGGTTCCGAATGCGCCCACTGGATGCAAGGGCAGATGCACGTGCACGCGCCGGACCTGTCCGTTCACGTGCTGAATCTGGGGATAAGTCGTCCACTCGTTGAGGGGAACTTTCCGCGAAGTGGGTGCGGAGTGCCCGCGACTGCCCGGATCTCGCCGCCTTTCCGTAATCGCATGTGTACGCGCTGAAGCGTTTGGTGGCAGAATCCGGGGCTCGACGGGGGCTCGACACCGTAAGGGGAGGCTGGGAGCCGTGACCGCAGGCGAATCGGGCGGGGCGAGCGGGAGTGTGGTGCGGCGCATCCTGCTGGGCTCACAGCTGAGGCGGTTGCGCGAGTCGCGCGGGATCACCCGCGAGGCGGCCGGCTATTCCATCCGCGCGTCCGAATCCAAGATCAGTCGCATGGAGTTGGGACGGGTGAGCTTCAAGGCCAGGGACGTCGAGGATCTGCTCACGCTGTACGGGGTCGGTGACGAGGCCGAGCGGGGCGCGCTCCTCGGGCTCGCCCGGGAGGCCAACGTCGCCGGCTGGTGGCACAGCTTCGGCGACGTCCTGCCCGGATGGTTCCAGACGTACATCGGTCTGGAGGGCGCTGCCTCCCACATCCGCGTCTACGAGGTGCAGTTCGTCCACGGCCTGCTGCAGACCGAGGCGTACGCCCAGGCCGTCGTCACCCGAGGCATGCCGGGCGCCTCGGCCGCCGAGATCGACCGGCGGGTCGCCCTGCGTCTCGAACGGCAGAAGGTCCTCGTCTCCGAGCGCGCCCCGCAGTTCCACGCGGTCCTCGACGAGGCCGCCCTTCGCCGGCCCTACGGCGACCGGTCCGTCATGCGGGGCCAGTTGAGGCACCTCATCGAGGTCTCCGAGCACCCGGGCGTCACCCTCCAGATCATGCCCTTCAGCTTCGGCGGCCACGCCGGCGAGAGCGGCGCCTTCACGATGCTGCGCTTCCCCGAGTCCGACCTCTCCGACATCGTCTACCTGGAGCAACTCACCAGCGCCCTCTACCTCGACAAGGCCGAGGAGGTCGCCCAGTACCAGCGGGTGATGGAGCGACTCCAGGCGGACGGACCGGATCCGGCCGAAAGTCGTGATCTTCTCCGGGGACTCCTTCAACTCTCCTGACACATCAGTACGATGACGTGACATCAGTTCCGACGTCACTTCTGTCATCCGTGCAGAGGTCGAGCGGGTAGAGGGGTCTCGTTCCATGTCGCACTTCACCGACCTGGCCCACCAGTACATCGACGGCGAGTGGAAGCCCGGCAGCGGCTCCTGGGACATCATCGACTTCAACCCCTACACGGGGGAGAAGCTCGCGTCGATCACCGTGGCCACCGCCGGCGAGGTCGACCGCGCCTACCGGGCCGCCGAGCGCGCCCAGGCCGCGTGGGCCGAGACCAACCCGTACACGCGCCGGCTCGTCTTCGAGCGCGCCCTCAGGATCGTCGAGGACCGCGAGGACGAGATCGCCGAGACGATCATCGCCGAGCTCGGCGGCACCCGCCTCAAGGCCGCCTTCGAGCTGCACCTCGCCAAGGAGTTCCTGCGCGAGGCGGTGCAGCTGGCGCTGCGCCCCGAGGGCCGCATCCTGCCGTCCCCGGTCGACGGCAAGGAGAACCGCGTCTACCGCCTCCCGGTCGGCGTCGTCGGCGTCATCTCGCCCTTCAACTTCCCCTTCCTCCTCTCGATCAAGTCGGTCGCGCCCGCGCTCGCGCTCGGCAACGCGGTCGTCCTCAAGCCGCACCAGAACACCCCGATCTGCGGCGGCACCCTCGTCGCCAAGGTCCTGGAGGAGGCCGGCCTGCCCGCCGGCCTGCTGAACGTCGTTGTGACCGACATCGCCGAGATCGGCGACGCGCTCCTGACCCACCCGATCCCGAAGGTCATCTCCTTCACCGGCTCCGACAAGGTCGGCCGCCACGTCGCCACGGTCTGCGCGCAGAACTTCAAGCACGCCGTCCTCGAACTCGGCGGCAACAGCGCCCTGATCGTCCTCGACGACGCCGACGTCGACTACGCCGTGGACGCGGCCGTCTTCAGTCGCTTCGTGCACCAGGGCCAGGTCTGCATGGCGGCCAACCGCATCCTGGTGGACCGCACCCTGGAGCAGGAGTTCACCGAGAAGTTCGTCGCCAAGGTGAAGACCCTGCGCGTCGGCGACCCGGCCGACCCCGCCACCCACATCGGTCCGCTCATCAACTCCCAGCAGGCGGAGGCCGTCTCCTCGCTCGTCGACCAGACGGTGGCGGCCGGCGCGACGGCGCTGCTGCACGGCACGGTGGACGGCAACCTCGTCTCCCCGTCCGTCCTCACCGGCTTCGCCCCCGACGCCCCGGTCCTCGGCCAGGAGATCTTCGGCCCGGTCGCCCTGATCGTCCCGTTCGACGGTGAGGAGGAGGCCGTACGGATCGCCAACGACACCCCGTACGGGCTCAGCGGCGCCGTCCACACCGGGGACGTCGAACGGGGTGTACGGATCGCCAAGCGCATCCACACCGGCATGATCCACATCAACGACGGCACCGTGCACGACGAGCCGATCGTGCCCTTCGGCGGCGAGAAGCACTCGGGCGTCGGGCGGCTCAACGGTGAGGCGATGGTCGAGAGCTTCACCACCCAGAAGTGGATCTCGATCCAGCACGGACGGAGCCGTTTCCCCTTCTGACCCCCTTGCGGACCGTAGTTGTCCGCAAGCCTCCGTAGCGTGGTCGGTGTCGAGAAGGTCCACGGAGACCGGCACCGACACCGACACCGATGCGGACCTACGGAAGGCGGACACCATGGTGACTCTTGTTCCCACGGAGACCCACGGCGACGAGCGCGGCGCGCTCCTGAACTTCGTCGAGGCCCAGCGCGCCGCGATCCGCCGCTCCCTCCTCGGGCTCACCGAGGAGCAGGCGGCGAGTCGCCCCAGCGCCAGCGAGCTCAGCCTCTCCGGCCTGCTCAAGCACGTCGCCGAGGTCGAGCTGAACTGGCTCCGGCTGGCCCAGCAGGCGCCGAACGAGAGGCAGCGCACCCAGGAGACCTGGGGCGACGGCTTCCGGCTCGTGGGCGGGGAGACGATCCAGGAGATCGTCGACTTCTGGGCGGGTGTGGCGAAGGAGACCGAGGAGTTCGTCCGGTCCGTGCCCAGCCTGGACGACACCTTCCCCCTCCCCGAGGCGCCCTGGTTCCCGGAGGACGGGCGGGTCTCGATCCGCTGGATGCTGCTCCACCTGGTCCAGGAGGCGGGCCGGCACGCCGGGCACGCGGACATCATCCGGGAGTCCCTGGACGGCAAGGGCTCCTTCGAACTCATCGCGGCGGAGCAGGGCCGGGGCTGAGCCCCGGCCGCCCCCCGCGCGTACCCTGGTCAAAATTGACTAGGAGGTACGTGGGATGTCGGCGATCCGTCTTCTCGTCCTGGGCGCGGTGAAGCAGCACGGCCGCGCCCACGGCTACCAGGTGCGCAACGACCTGGAGTTCTGGGGCGCGCACGAGTGGTCCCATGCCAAGCCCGGTTCGATCTACCACGCGCTGAAGCAGATGGCGAAGCAGGGACTGCTGCACGCGCACGAGGTGGCGCCGAGCGCCGTCGGCGGGCCGCCGCGCGTCGAGTACGAGCTGACGGACCGCGGTACGGAGGAGTACTTCGCGCTGCTGCGCGAGGCGCTGACCACGTACGACCAGAAGATGGACGTCCTCTCGGCGGGCATCGGCTTCATCGTGGACCTTCCCCGTCAGGAGGCGGCGGAGCTGCTGCGGCGGCGGGTGCGGGCGCTCGACGAGTGGCGGGCGGCGGTCACCGAGTACTACACCCCGGAGGGCGGCCCCGGTCAGCTCGGCCACATCGGGGAGATCATGCACATGTGGGTCCATTCGGCCGACGCCGGCAAGGAGTGGACGCTCGGCCTCATCGAGCGGATCGAGGGCGGGGCGTACGTCTTCGCGGGCGAGGGGGAGCCCTTCGTGGGCGTGCTCGCCGAGGGGCAGGAGAACCCCTTCGCGACCTGAGCCGAGGCGTGGCGGCCAGGGCTGCTAATCAAGTTTGACTAAATCGCCGCGAGGGCATAGCTTCCTCCGTCGGCGGTGAGTGGTCAAATTTGACTACGAATATTTCTGGAGGAATCGACATGACGGCGGACGCGATCCTCGTGGAAGGCGCACGCAAGCGGTACGGCGAGAAGGACGCCCTGGCCGGCCTCGACCTGACCGTCGGGCGCGGCACCGTCCACGGTCTGCTCGGCCCCAACGGCGCGGGCAAGACCACGACGGTACGGATCCTGGCCACGCTCCTGCGTCACGACGAGGGCCTGGTGCGGGTGGCGGGGCACGACGTCCGCACGGAGGCCAGGGAGGTACGGCGGCGGATCGGGCTGCTCGGGCAGCACGCGGCCCTCGACGAGGAGCTGGGCGGCCGGCAGAACCTGGAGATGTTCGGCAGGCTCCACCACCTCGGCGCGCACCGCGCCGGGGTACGGGCCGACGAGCTCCTGGAGCGCTTCGGCCTCACCGACACCGGCCGCAAGCCGGTCAAGCAGTTCAGCGGCGGCATGCGGCGGCGGCTCGACCTGGCCGCCTCGCTGATCACGGAGCCCGAGGTGCTGTTCCTCGACGAACCGACGACCGGACTGGATCCACGGGGCCGCGGCGAGGTCTGGGAGTCGGTGCGCTCCCTGGTCGGCGGGGGCACCACGGTGCTCCTCACCACGCAGTACCTGGAGGAGGCCGACCGGCTCGCCGACCGGATCTCGGTCGTGGACCAGGGCCGCGTCGTGGCGGACGGCACGGCCGACGAGCTCAAGACCCGGGTCGGCATGGACCGCATCGACGTGGTCGTACGGGACGGGGCGCGGCTCGACGAGGCGGCGGCCCTGCTGCCCGCCGCGCGATCCGAGGTGACCGTCGACGCGGACCGGCGGCGGCTCAGCGTGCCGGTCGCGGACCGGATGGCCTCGCTCACCGAGACGGTGAGGGCGCTCGGGGCGGCGGGGATCGAGGCGGAGGACATCGCGCTGCGGCGGCCGACGCTGGACGAGGTCTTCCTGCACCTGACATCGGGCGAGGCGGCCCCCGGGGCGGGCCGCGAGAAGGAGGTGGCGGCATGAGCGCGGCGTACGTGATGAGCGACTGCTGGACGATGACCCGCCGGGAACTGGCCCACTGGGCGCGGCAGCCGGTGCAGGTCCTGGTGGGGCTCGTGTTCCCGGTGATGATGCTGCTGATGTTCGGCTATCTGGTGGGCGGCGGACGGAGCGTCGACGGCGACTACGTCGACTTCCTGGTGCCCGGGATGCTCACCCTGACCATGGTGTTCGGCCTCGAAGGCACCATGACGGCGGTGACGCAGGACCTGAACAAGGGCGTGATCGACCGGTTCCGTTCGATGCCGATGAGCGACGGAGCGGTACTCGTGGGGCGGGCCGCCGCCGACATGCTCCAGTCGACGGTGGGACTGTTCGTGATGGTCGGCGTCGGGTACGCGATCGGCTGGCGGGCCGACGGCGGCCTCGGGAGCACCCTGGGGGCCCTGGGGCTGCTGCTTCTGCTGCGCTTCGCGATGCTGTGGATCGGGATCTTCCTCGCCCTGGTCGCGGGGCGCGCCGAGCTGGTGCAGGCGGTGCAGATCCTGGTCTGGCCCGTCGGCTTCCTCTCCAACGCCTTCGCGTCGCCCGACTCGATGCCGGGCTGGCTCGGCACGTTCGTGGAGTGGAACCCGATGTCGGCGACCGCGACGGCGGTCCGTGACCTCTTCGGCAACCCGGGCGGCGAGCCGGGGCACATCGGGGCGGCCGTGGTGTGGCCGCTGGTGCTGCTCGCGGTCTTCTTCCCCCTCGCGGTACGGAAGTTCGGAAGGCTCGGGAGGTAGCGGGTCGGGGGCGCGGGGGCCGGGGCCTGTGGGTCGGGGGGCGGGCCGGGAGTAGCGGCTCGGGAAGTGCCTGCGCGGAAGGGGGAACCCGGGGGCGGTGAGCGGTGTATTCACAGCAGCGGTTCACCGCGAACTGCCCGAGGGAGGACGGGGGACGAGCGATGCGCAGGCTCGGGGGAGTGGCCGGCGCCGTCGTGGCGCTGGTGGTGGTGTCGGCGGTACTGACGGGGTGTACGGGGTCGGGTGCCGGTGCGGGTGCGGGTGCGGGATCGGCGTCGGGTGCGGGGGCGGCACCGGGGTCGGGTGCGGCAGCGGCATCCGGGTCGGGAGCCTCTGCGCCCTCGGGACCGGGAGCGCCGGAGGCGGACGGCGCCCCGGGGAGCCCGGCCGCACGGGCCAGGGGGACGTACGGCTCCCCGCCACGGATACCGTCCGCGCCGGGGCTGCCCGGCTGGGCGCACAGTCCGGGCTTCGCGCGGGACGGCAGCGGGTTCGCGCTGCTCGCCGAGTGCGTGGGCGTCGCCGCTGACCCGGAGAGCGGCTTCTGCCGGCAGCACGTGGCCGTGCGGGACGCCGGGGCGGGCCGATGGGTGCTGCGGCGGTCGCCGCTGCCCCGGACACACGGGACCGACGGCGTCTCGGCGGACCTGCTGGCCCTCGGGCCCGGCCGGGCGCTGATCACGGACGGGGGCGGCGACCGGCCGGAGAAGGCCTGGTTCACCCGGGACGGGGGCCGGAGCTGGCGCGCCGTCGACCGGCGGACGGTCGGGCGCGTCCCGGAGATACCGGCGGACGCGGTGCTCACCACGGACTGTGCCGAACCGGCCGGGGCCGGTCCCGACGAGTGCGCGCGGAGGCGGCTGGTGGTGGTCTCCCCGGAGGGCGGCCGGCGCAGGGCGCTCGTCCGGGAGCCGCTCCTCGGGGCGAATCCGGGACCCGCGGCGCAGCCGGAGCCCGACGGTTCCTGGTGGGTCTCGGGGGTGGACCCGCTCTCCGGGCGGGCTGCGGTCGCCGTCTCCCGGGACGGGGGCCGGAGCTGGACGGTGAGCCGGCTGCCGAGCACGGCGACGACGCCGGGACGGGGGATCGCGGTCGTGGTCGGGCGGGACGCCGTGTACGCGGCGGAGCTGGGCGAGTTGACGGGCGGCGGGCCCGCCAAGAACCCCCTGCGGGCCCTGCACCGCTCCCTGGACGGAGGCAGGACATGGGAGAGGACGTGGACGACGGGACCGGAGGCGGAGCCCCGTTCGCTCCTCGGGGTGCCGGTGCCCGGCCCCGGTGGCCGGGTCGAGATCGCCGGGGAGCGCGGCGGGTACGTGAGCCGGGACGGCGGGCGTCGCTTCACCCTCCTGGACACGGGTGCGTCCTTCGTCCGCCGCACCCCGCTGGGTCTGTTGCGCGAGGGCTCGCGCTGCGGATACGAGCTGACGGCGGACGGGGTGCGGTGGTCGGAGTTCCGGCTGGCCTGCGAGGGGAGCGAGTCCTAGGGCTCGTCGGTGGCGTCGGTGGCGTCGGTGGCGTCGGTGGTGCCAGTGGTGCCAGCCGCGCCAGTGGGGCCAGTGGGGCCAAGGGCTCCCGCGGTTCCAGGGTGCTCCGCGGTTTCGGCGCTTCCCGGGGTTCGGAGGTCTCTCAGTGGTGGAAGGAGGTGGCGGCGCCCTTGTCCCGGGTGAACGGGTGGGACTGGCGGCGCAGTTCGGGCAGCAGCCGGTTCAGGTCGTCGACGAGGAGGCCCGCCAGGTCGGCCGAGAATCCGTTGCGGCAGACCACGCGGAGGACGGACAGGTCCTCGCGGTGGGCGGGGAAGGTGTAGGCGGGTACCAGCCAGCCCCTTTCCCGCAGCCGTCGGGACACGTCGAAGACGTCGAAGGACGTGACGTCGGGGGCGGTGGTGAAGGCGAAGACGGGCAGTTGGTCGCCGCGCGTGAGGAGCCGGAAGTCGCCCGTGGCCTCGATGCGTTCGGCGAGGCCACGGGCGATCTGGCGGGACGTCTGCTGCACCGCCCGGTAGCCCGCCCGGCCGAGCCTCAGGAAGGTGTAGTACTGCGCGACGACCTGGGCGCCGGGACGGGAGAAGTTGAGGGCGAAGGTGGGCATGTCGCCGCCCAGGTAGTTGACGCGGAAGACGAGCTCCTCGGGGAGTTCGGCGGGGGAGCGCCACAGGGCCCAGCCGACGCCCGGGTAGACCAGGCCGTACTTGTGACCGGAGGTGTTGATGGAGGAGACGCGGGGCAGCCGGAAGTCCCACACCAGGTCGTCGTCGAGGAAGGGGGCGACCATGGCGCCGGAGGCGCCGTCGACGTGGACGGGGATGTCGAGACCTGTGCGTTCCTGGAGCGCGTCCAGCGCGGCGCAGATCTCGGCGACCGGTTCGTAGGAGCCGTCGAAGGTCGAGCCGAGGACGGCGACGACCCCGATGGTGTTCTCGTCGCAGAGCGCGGCGGCGGATTCGGCGTCGAGGTGGAAGCGGTCGCCGTCCATGGGGACGAGGCGGGGCTCGACCTCCCAGAAGGTGCAGAACTTCTCCCAGCAGACCTGGACGTTGATGCCCATCACCAGGTTGGGACGGGCCGCGCCCGGATAGCGGTCGGCGTTCCGCTTGGTCCAGCGGCGCTTGAGGGCCATGCCGGCGAGCATGCAGGCCTCGCTGGAGCCGGTGGTGGAGCAGCCGACGGCGGTGCCCGGGTCGGGGGCGTTCCACAGGTCCGCGAGCATGGCCACGCAGCGGCGCTCCAGCTCGGCGGTGCGCGGGTACTCGTCCTTGTCGATCATGTTCTTGTCGCGGCACTCGGCCATCAGCACGCCGGCCTGGGGCTCCATCCAGGTGGTGACGAAGGTGGCGAGGTTGAGCCGTGAGTTGCCGTCGAGCATCAGCTCGTCGTGGACGAGCTGGTAGGCGCTCGCCGGGGGCAGGGGTCCGTCGGGCAGCCGGTGGAGGGGCGGCGCCTCGGTCATGCCTCCGACCGGGTCGGCCTCTCCGAAGAAGGGGTTGAGCGCGAGTCGGCGTTCGGGCTGGGGAGCGGAGGCCTGGGGGTCCTGGTGGAGCGGCATGGGGGACTCCTTCTGTCCGGTGGGGGGAGGTCGGTCGGGGGAAGGGGGGTCAGCGCAGGGCGTGGCCGTGTCCGTCGAGTTCGAGCTGGGGGCGGCCGGTGACGATCAGCCAGGCGGGGAGGGAGGCGAGGCAGAGCAGGGCGAGCATCGCGGGGGAGCTGGCGAGGACGGCGCCGGTGAAGAGGCTGATCCAGCCCTGCCGGGTGGTGGCGAGCAGGACGCCGAGGACGGCGGAGGAGACGGCGACGGCGGGATGGACCTCGGGGACGAGGGCCTGGGCGAGCAGTCCGAAGGCGGCGCCGATGAAGACGGCGGGGAAGATCCGGCCGCCCCTGAAACCGCAGGACGCGGCGACGAGGAGGGCGAGGAGTTTGACCACGGCGAGCCTGGCCAGTTCGCCCGAGGACCAGCCGCCGATGGAGGAGGTGAGCTCCTTGACCTCCTCCAGGCCCTTGAAGAGCGTCAGGGGCCCGCCGAGGGCGCCCAGGAGGCCCAGGACGAGACCGCCGAGGGGCAGCATCAGCATGGGGTGGCGCAACCGCTGGAAGACGGCGTGGACATGGGGGAACAGGTAGCAGGCGCCGAGGCCGAAGACCGCCGCCGCGGAGGCGATCACCAGCGCGGCGAGGAGGTCGCCCCAGCCGGGGTCGGTCAGGGGCGGGAGGCCCAGGGCGAAAGTGGGTTCGGCGAGGAGCTGGGTGGTCATCGCGCCCGTACCGGCGGCGACGAGCGGGGCGAAGAGCCGGTCCCAGAGGGAGCCGCGGCCCGGCTGCCCGGCCAGGGCCTCGGAGATGACGAGGGCGGCGGCCACCGGGGTGCCGAAGAGGGCGCCGATCGTGGCGGCCGAGGCGAGGGAGACCCAGGCGGCGCCCGGCAGCGCGGGCCGGGCCCTGCGGCCGAGCCAGTAGGCGAGGGCGATGTTGGCGGCGATGATCGGGTTCTCGGGGCCGAGGCTGACTCCGCCGGTGAGGGCGAGCGCACTCGCCAGCAGCAGCCCCGGGACGACACCGGGGGCGAGCGGCGCCCCGCCGAGGCCCGTGGAGGCGGGGTCGGGGCCGGCGTGGCCCGGCACCTTCCAGACGACGAGGCCCACGGCGATCCCGGTCGCCGTGAGCATGGAGATGATCCAGAGGGAGGAGTGGCCGCCGATGCCGAGGGCGTCCGGCAGGTCGTCCCAGAGGACGCCCTGGAGCTGCTCCGCGAGGGCACTGATCCCGAGGAACAGCAGGCTCGCTCCCGCTCCGACCAGGACCGCGGGCAGTACCTGCGGCAGGAGGGCCCGCAGCGGGGCCTCGTCGGCGGGGGCGGACGGCGTGGGCTGAGCACGGTCGGTAGCCACCGCCCCACCATAAGTGAGCAAATGCCGCAGAACACTCCCAGAGGCCCCGCCGGTTGCGCCTCACGTCCGCGGTGCGATCACCACCGCCGTGCCGTAGGCGCAGACCTCCGTGCCCACGTCCGCCGCCTCCGTCACGTCGAAGCGGAACATCAGCACGGCGTTCGCCCCGCGCGCCCCGGCCTGCTCCACCAGGCGTTCCATCGCCTGGTTGCGGGTCTGCACCAGGGTCTTCGTCAGGCCCCTCAGTTCCCCGCCGATCATCGACTTCAGGCCCGCGCCGATCTGGCTGCCCAGATGACGGGACCGGACGGTGAGCCCGAAGACCTCACCGATCACCTGCCGCACCTCGAACCCCGGCACGTCGTTCGTCGTCACGACCAGCACGTCGGGGTGCGGTCCCTGACCGCCTCCGTACTCCTCGATGCCCATCGGCACACACCTCCTGACCCCCCAGCCTCGGGGCCGGGCCCCCTGTCCGCATCCCGTGGGCCCCGGGTGGAACCGGTCGCATCCGCCTCGCGTTGATAGCTTGGGGCCAGCCGTCCCCCATGCCCCCACCGACCGCAGGAGCCCGGAACCCGTGAACACGCTTGCCCTCGGACCGAGCTGGCTGGACCCGGATTATCTGATCCAGACCTTTGGTCTGATCGGTGTCCTGGTCATCGTCTTCGCCGAGTCCGGACTCCTCATCGGGTTCTTCCTGCCCGGCGACTCCCTTCTCTTCACCACCGGCCTGCTCGTCACCACCGGAAAGCTCGACACACCGCTGTGGGTGGTGTGCACCCTCGTGGTGGCCGCCGCGATCATCGGCGACCAGGTGGGCTACCTCTTCGGCCGGAAGGTGGGCCCCGCCCTCTTCAAGCGCCCCGACTCCAGGCTCTTCAAGCAGGAGAACGTCGAGAAGGCCCACGAGTTCTTCGAGAAGCACGGCCCGAAGTCGCTGATCCTGGCCCGCTTCGTCCCCATCGTGCGGACGTTCACGCCGATCATCGCGGGCGTCAGCCGGATGAACTACCGCTCGTTCATCACGTTCAACATCATCGGCGGTGTGCTGTGGGGCGCGGGCGTGACCCTGCTCGGCGCCTCCCTCGGCAAGATCGACTTCGTGCACAAGCACATCGAGATGATCCTCATCGGGATCGTCCTGCTGTCCGTCGTCCCGATCGTGATCGAGTTCCTCCGGGCCCGCTCCCAGTCCAAGAAGGAGCAGGCCCGCGGCGGTGACCACGACGCCCCCGGCGCCCCGAACCCCCAGTCCCCCCGCGGCGGCGGCCGCCACGCCAAGCGCTAGACAGCGCACACGACCAGCGGGAACGTCAGAACCCCCGGGTGCGCTTCGCGGCGCGCCGCGCCGCCGCCGCGCCCGGGGCCTGCATGAAGAGACGGGCCAGCTCGCCCCCCAGGTTCACGCCGATGGCGATCGCCAGGGCCAGGGCCGACGCCTTCGCCAAGGAGGCGAAGCCCTGGTCCAGGTTGTTCTGCGCGATCGCGAGCACCCCGAAGTACGTGGCGGAACCGGGCAGCAGCGGCCCGATCGCCGCCGTCACGTACGGCAGTGACGAGGTGTGCTCGTAGCGGGCGATCAACTGCCCGAAGAGCCCCACCAGACCCGCGGCCACCGCCGTCGCCATCACCGCCGAACCCTCCGCGGTCACCGCGATCGACGCGTAGATCACCCACGCCACCCCGCCGTTCAGCGTCGCGAACAACACCGTCGCCCGCGACTGCTGCAACAGGATCGCGAAGGTCGCGCACAGCACCATCGACGCCAGGATCTGCGTCACCGGCCGCTCCACCGCCCGCAGCGCCCCCTCGGGATTGAGCTGCGCGTCGAACTGCACGGCGATGTAGAGCACCGACAGCACGCCCACCACGATCGCGACGAAGAAGTACGCCACCTCCAGGAGCCGCGCCGAGGCCGTGATGTAGAAACCGGTCAGACCGTCCTGCACGGCCGCCACGAGCGCCCGCCCCGGAATCAGCGCGAACAGTCCACCCGTGATCACCGCCGAAGGCCGCAGATCCGCGTGCAGCATCGTCAGCAGCACACCCATCGCCGCCGGCGGCATCGCCGCCACCAGGAACTGGTAGAACTCCGGCAGCCCCCGCCCCGCGCACAGCCACGCCAGCCGGTCCCCCAGCACCGCGCCGAGCGCGGCCACGAGGAACACCGTCAGGCCACCGCCCAGCAGCACCGAGGCCGCACCGGCGAGGACACCGGCCGCCGACGTCAGGACCCACCCCGGATACGGATGCCGGTTGCGCCGGATCTCCGCGAGCCGCCGGTACGCCTCCTCGGTCGTCACCTCGTGCGCCCGCGCGTTGAGATCGGCCAGCAGCGTGTACACCGCCGCCAGCCGCGTGTAGTCCGTCCCCCGGCGCCGTACCGTCCGGTTCGCCGTGATCGGATCGTCCACGAGGGACGGCTGGTACGTGACGGACAGCAGAGTGAACGTCACCGTCGGCTCGACCCGGTCCAGACCGTACGAGCGGCAGATCGCGAACATCGCCGCCTCGACGTCCTCCGCGCCCTCCCCGCCCGCGAGCAGCAGCTCGCCGATACGCAGGGTCAGGTCGAGGACGCGCGGCACCGAAGGCCCCGCCTCGTCCTCCTTGCGCGCCGATTCCGGCACCGGCCGCTCACCCACCGGCAGCCGCAGCATCGTCCGCATCCGGTCCTGCCACGGCGCGTCCTGCGACAACCGCACCAGGGGCACCCCGTACGCCGGGGTGAACGCGGGCGGAGAGCTCTTCGCCGAATAGGTCGCCGGCGTCGCGAACGCCGACCCCTCCTGCTCGGCCGGCGGCTCCGCGGTGAACCCCGCGGGAAGAGCGAACTCGGAGGTCGGATGCTCCTCCTCGGGCGGCGACGGCTGCTCCACCCCCGCAGGCGGGACGAACGCGCTCCGCGCCTCGTCCGACTGCGGCTTCCGGTCCTCCGGAACGTCGTCCGGACCACCTGTCGAGCCGTTCGGCTCCGCCACCACTCTGCCCGCCTCGCTCTCTCTCCAGGAACCGTGCATTCCAGTATGAGTGTGCGACAGACGCGCGAAGGCGGTGCACCCGCAGAGGTGCACCGCCTTCACACGGTCAGAACAGAACCGGCGCCTCAGTGGCCGCCCTGCTCCTTGGCGCGCGCGTACGACTTCTCGATCTCTTCCTCGGCCTCGGCGCGGCCGACCCAGTCGGCGCCCTCGACCGACTTGCCCGGCTCCAGGTCCTTGTAGACCTCGAAGAAGTGCTGGATCTCCAGGCGGTCGAACTCCGCCACGTGGTGGATGTCCCGCAGGTGCTCCATGCGCGGGTCCGTCGCCGGGACGCACAGCAGCTTGTCGTCGCCGCCCGCCTCGTCCGTCATACGGAACATGCCGATGGCGCGGCACTTGATCAGGCAGCCCGGGAACGTCGGCTCGTCGAGGATGACGAGAGCGTCCAGCGGGTCGCCGTCCTCGCCGAGGGTGTTCTCGACGTAGCCGTAGTCGGTCGGGTAGGCCGTCGACGTGAAGAGACGACGGTCCAGACGGATGCGACCCGTCTCGTGGTCGACCTCGTACTTGTTCCGCGATCCCTTCGGGATCTCGATGAGAACGTCGAACTCCACGGGTGGCTCCTCCTGAATCAACACAAGTGAATGCTCGCGACGACGCGCGGTGATTAAGTGTCCCTCACGCATGTGTGTGATCGCGAAAGGGGCTGGTCAGCAATGCCCGAGCCGAGGACGTGGCAGCTCACGGCGGGCTCCGCCGCCCTCGGACTGGCCCTGGCCGCCGTGGCGGTGACCGCGGCCGGCCCGTGGGACTCGGGCCAGCGTACGGCCGAGCGCACCCGCGCCGCCGCCCCGGCGACGGGTGGCGCACATCACGCCCCGCCCCCCGCGCCCGCCGCCCCCCGGCGCCCCGCACCCGCCCCCAGCGCCCCCGGCGTCCTCACCGCCCTGCACGCCCCCGCCCCCGCCGGGCGCCCCGCACAGGACCTCGCCGCCGTCCTCGTACCGCTCCTCGCCGACCCCGGCCTCGGCCCCCTGCGCACCGCCTCCGTCGTCGACACCGCCACCGGCAGACAGCTGTACGGAGAGGGCGCCGGCACCCCCATGCCCCCCGCCTCCACGGTCAAGATCGCCACCGCAGCGGCCGCGCTCTCCGCCCTCGGCCCCGACCACCGCATCCCCACCACCGTCACCGCCACCCCCGACGGCACCACCGTCACCCTCACCGGCGGCGGCGACCCCACCCTCGACCCGGCCCGCCTGAAGGCCCTCGCCACCGACACCGCCCGCGCCCTCACCGCCCGCGGCCACACCTCCGTACGCCTCACCTACGACGCGACCCTCTACCCCGGCCCCACGCTCCACCCCATCGGCCCCAACGAGAACCTCGCCCCCGTCGTCGCCCTCATGACCCGCGCCGGACGCCTCACCGACGGCGACAGCGGCCCCGCCCCCCGCACCGCCGACCCGGCCGGCGACACCGCCCGAGCCTTCGCGGACCTCCTCACCCGGGCCGGGATCACGACCACCGGCGCCCCGGCCCCCGGCCGCACCCCCCGGACCGCCCCCCTCGCCCGCACCTACTCCGCACCCCTCGCCGACCTCGTCGAACGCACCCTCACCCACAGCGACAACGACCTCGCCGAAGCCCTCGCCCGGCAGACCGCCCTCGCCCGCAAACACCCCGCGAGCTTCGACGGCGCCGCCCGCGCCGTACGCGACGAACTCAGCCGGCTCGGCCTCCCCGTCGCCGGAGCCCGCTTCGCCGACGGCAGCGGACTCGACCGCAGCGACCGCGTCTCCGCCGCCCTCCTCACCGGACTCCTCACCCGGGCGGCCGACCCCGCGCACCCCGCCCTGCGCCCCGTCCTCACCGGACTCCCCGTCGGCGCCTTCACCGGCACCCTCGCCGACCGCTTCGACACCGCCACCGCCGGCGCCGGACACGTCCGCGCCAAGACCGGCACCCTCACCGGCGTCAACACCCTCGCCGGGACCGTCGTCACCACCGACGGACGCCTCCTCGCCTTCGCGTTCCTCGCGGGCCGCACCCTCTCCCCCTACGAGGCACAACCCGCCCTCGACCGGCTCTCCGCCGCCCTCGCCGGACCGCGCTGACCACCCGCCCAACCGCCCCCGCCCCGCACCCCCGCCGAGTCCGACCCGCCCCGAACCCTCACCGAACAGGCGCCGAGACCGTACGGTTGACGCATGACGAGCATCGGTGGAGCAGGCACATCCGGGATGGTCGACTGGAACCTCGCGGTCGCGACCGCGACCCGCCTCGTGCGGCCAGGACCCGAAGTCAGCCGCGACGAGGCCCGCGAGGTCGTCGCCGAACTCCGCAGGCACGCCAAGGCCTCCGAGGAACACGTCCGGGCCTACACCCGGATGATCCCCGAGGGATACGAACCCCAGGACACCCCCGTCCTCGTCGTCGACCGGGCCGGCTGGATCCGGGCCAACGTCGCCGGCTTCCGCGAACTCCTCACCCCGCTCCTCGGCAAGATGCAGGAACGCCGCTCCACCACCCCCGGCAACGCCGTCCTCGGCGCCGTCGGCGGCAAGATCACCGGCGTCGAACTCGGCATGCTCCTGTCGTTCCTCGCCTCCCGCATCCTCGGCCAGTACGAGACCTTCGCCCCCGCCACCCGTGAGTTCCCCACCGGGGCCGACGGCGGCGGACGCCTCCTCCTCGTCGCCCCCAACATCGTCCACGTCGAACGCGAACTCGAGGTCGACCCGCACGACTTCCGGCTCTGGGTCTGCCTCCACGAGGAGACCCACCGCACCCAGTTCACCGCCGTCCCCTGGCTCCGCGCCCACCTCCAGGGCGAAATCCAGTCGTTCCTCGCCGCCACCGACGTCGACCCCGGCACCGTCGTCGAACGTCTCCGCGAAGCCGTCCAGACCCTCGTCGGCGGCCGCCCCGAAGGAGAGGAGGGCGAACCCTCCCCCTCCCTCGTCGAACTCGTCCAGACCCCCGAACAACGCGAGATCCTCGGCCGCCTCACCGCCGTCATGTCCCTCCTCGAAGGCCACGCCGACTACGTCATGGACGGCGTCGGCCCCCAGGTCGTCCCCTCCGTCGCCGAGATCCGCGAGAAGTTCCAGGCCCGGCGCGCCCGCGGCGCCTCCCGCCTCGACCTCGCCCTGCGCAGACTCCTCGGCCTCGACGCGAAGCTCCGCCAGTACCGCGACGGCGAACGCTTCGTACGGGCCGTCGTCGACGAGGTCGGCATGGACGGTTTCAACCGCGTGTGGACCTCCCCCAACACGCTCCCCACCAAGGCCGAGATCGCCGCCCCCGCCGACTGGATCGCGAGGGTGCACCGTAAGGCAGACTCCTGAGACAGGTGCGGCAGACGACACAGGAACACGTCGGAACGCCGCACCAATCACCCATCCGAGGGACCCTGAGGACAGGGTGAGGCGTGCAATGCTCGGGTAACGGCCGGGTTTCTGTCACCATCGACGCACTCTGAGTGACCGAACCCCCCTTTCCGACCGTTAAGACTCCGACCGAGGCACCCCACCCCCATCACGAAGGGCACCGGACATGGGTCCCCATCCTGCGGTCGCGGCGATACGCCTGGCGGTCCGCCGCGTACTCCACGACGTCCTCACCGAGCACCAGACCGACCCCGCCCCCGCACGCGACGCAAAAACACCCCTCGTGCTCGTCGCCTGTTCCGGAGGCGCCGACTCCATGGCGCTCGCCTCCGCCCTCGCCTTCGAGGCCCGCAAACTGCCCGTGCGCGCCGGCGGCATCACCGTCGACCACGGACTCCAGCACGGCTCCGACACCCGCGCCGACGAGGTCGTCGGCCGCATGACCGCCCTCGGCCTCACCCCCGTCGAGGCCGTCACCGTCACCGTCGGCCGCGAAGGAGGACCCGAAGCCGCCGCCCGCGACGCCCGCTACGCGGCCCTCGACGCCGCCGCCGAGCGCCACGGAGCAACCGCGATCCTCCTCGGCCACACCCGCGACGACCAGGCCGAGACCGTCCTGCTCGGACTCGCCCGCGGCTCCGGCATCCGCTCGCTCTCCGGCATGGCCGCCATCTCCGGCGCCGCCGGCCGCTACCGGCGCCCCTTCCTCAAGATCGACCGCCAGACCGTCCGCAAGGCCTGCGTCGCACAAGAACTCGCCGTCTGGGACGACCCCCACAACAGCGACCCCGCCTACACCCGCTCCCGACTCCGCCACGAAGGCCTCCCCGCCCTCGAGAAGGCCCTCGGCAAAGGCGTCGTCGAAGCCCTCGCCCGAACGGCCCAGCTCTCCCGCGACGACGCCGACGCCCTCGACACCTGGGCCGCCGACGCCGAGACCTCCGTACGCGACGAGGCGGGCGCCCTCGAATGCGCCAAACTCCACGGACTGCCCCCCGCCGTACGCCGCCGCGTCCTGCGCCGCGCCGTCATCGCCGAGGGCGCACCCGCCGGCTCCCTCTTCGCCCGCCACATCGAAGAAGTCGACCGGCTCATCACCGGCTGGCGCGGCCAGGGAGCCATCAACCTGCCCGGCCGCGTCGAAGCCCGCCGCCAGGGTGGCAGACTGGTCATCCGGCAAGGCTGACGCACGCTGCAACGAAAGTGACCCGGGTGAACGAGAAGGACATGGGCACCGACCTCCAGTCGGTGCTCATCACCAAGGAAGAGATCGACGCCAAGCTGGCAGAGCTGGCCGCGAAGATCGACGCGGAATACGCGGGCAAGGACCTGCTCATCGTCGGAGTCCTCAAGGGCGCCGTGATGGTGATGGCGGATCTGGCTCGCGCCCTTTCCACCCCCGTCACCATGGACTGGATGGCCGTCTCCTCCTACGGCGCCGGCACCCAGTCCTCGGGCGTCGTCAGGATCCTCAAGGACCTCGACACCGACATCAAGGGCAAGCACGTCCTGATCGTCGAGGACATCATCGACTCCGGCCTGACCCTCTCCTGGCTCCTCTCGAACCTCGGCTCGCGCGAGCCCGCCTCCCTCGAGGTGTGCACGCTCCTGCGCAAGCCCGAGGCCGCGAAGGTCGCGATCGACGTCAAGTGGATCGGCTTCGACATCCCCAACGAGTTCGTCGTCGGCTACGGCCTCGACTACGCCGAGAAGTACCGGAACCTTCCGTTCGTCGGCACGCTCGCCCCGCACGTCTACGGCGGCTGAACCACCGGCCGTACGGGGAACCCCGACCGCCTTCCCTCCGTTGAACCACGGGAAGGCGGTCGCGGGCGACGATGCTGAGGTACCGTCCGAAGAACAGCTTTTTCACATAGCAGCATTCACAGCAGCATTTTCCTACGGGCAGGAGGGACGGAGCGTTCTCGCTCCGTATGGATGGACGTGAAGCGATACTTCCGTGGGCCGGTCATGTGGATCGTGCTGGCCGTCCTCGCCGTGGTCGTGCTGATGCAGGTCGTCGGCTCGTCCGAGGGCTACAAGACGGTGGACACCGGCAAGGTCGTCCAGGCGATCGACAAGAACCAGGTCAAGCAGGCAAAGATCACCACCGGTGATGAGCAGATCGTCAAGATCGAACTCATCGACGGCCAGAAGATCGACAAGAGCAGCAAGGTCCAGGCGAGCTACATCGGCAGCCAGGGCGTCGACCTCGCCGACAAGCTGCAGGAGAAGTTCGAGGCCGGGCAGATCGAGAAGGGCTACACCGTCTCCCCGACGAAGCAGTCGCCCTTCGTCTCGATCCTGCTCTCCCTCCTCCCCTTCGTCCTCATCGTGGTCGTCTTCCTCTTCCTGATGAACCAGATGCAGGGCGGCGGCTCCCGCGTCATGCAGTTCGGCAAGTCCAAGGCGAAACTCATCACCAAGGACACGCCGAAGACCACCTTCGCCGACGTCGCCGGCTCGGACGAGGCCGTCGAGGAACTCCACGAGATCAAGGAATTCCTCCAGGAGCCCGCGAAATTCCAGGCCGTCGGCGCCAAGATCCCCAAGGGCGTCCTGCTCTACGGCCCGCCCGGCACCGGCAAGACGCTCCTCGCGCGCGCCGTCGCCGGCGAAGCCGGCGTGCCGTTCTACTCGATCTCCGGCTCCGACTTCGTCGAGATGTTCGTCGGTGTCGGCGCCTCCCGGGTCCGCGACCTCTTCGAGCAGGCCAAGGCCAACGCACCCGCCATCGTCTTCGTCGACGAGATCGACGCCGTCGGACGCCACCGCGGCGCCGGCCTCGGCGGCGGCCACGACGAGCGCGAGCAGACCCTCAACCAGCTCCTCGTCGAGATGGACGGCTTCGACGTCAAGGGCGGGGTCATCCTCATCGCGGCGACCAACCGCCCCGACATCCTCGACCCGGCGCTGCTCCGCCCCGGCCGCTTCGACCGGCAGATCGCCGTCGACCGCCCGGACATGCTGGGCCGCCTGGAGATCCTCAAGGTCCACCAGAAGGGCAAGCCGGTCGCCCCGGACGTCGACCTCGGCGCCGTCGCCCGACGCACCCCCGGCTTCACCGGAGCGGACCTCTCCAACGTCCTCAACGAGGCGGCGCTCCTCACGGCGCGCAGCGACCTCAAGTTGATCGACAACCACGCACTGGACGAGGCGATCGACCGCGTGGTCGCGGGCCCGCAGAAGCGGACCCGGATCATGTCGGACAAGGAGAAGAAGATCACCGCGTACCACGAGGGCGGACACGCCCTGGTCGCGGCGGCCTCACCGAACTCCGACCCCGTCCACAAGATCACCATCCTGTCCCGAGGCCGAGCCCTGGGCTACACGATGGTCCTGCCGGACGAGGACAAGTACTCCACCACGCGCAACGAGATGCTCGACCAGCTGGCCTACATGCTGGGCGGCCGCGCGGCCGAGGAGCTCGTCTTCCACGACCCGACCACGGGCGCGGCGAACGACATCGAGAAGGCCACCGCCACGGCCCGCGCGATGGTCACCCAGTACGGCATGACCGAGCGTCTCGGCGCCATCAAGTTCGGCGGCGACAACACCGAGCCGTTCCTCGGCCGTGAGATGGCGCACCAGCGCGACTACTCGGAAGAGGTCGCCGCGCTGGTCGATGAGGAAGTCAAGAAGCTCATCGAGACCGCGCACAACGAGGCCTGGGAGATCCTCGTCGAGAACCGCGACGTCCTCGACAACCTGGTCCTCGCCCTCCTGGAGAAGGAGACGCTGGGCAAGGAGGAGATCGCCGAGATCTTCTCCACCATCGTCAAGCGCCCGGCCCGCCCGGCCTGGACCGGCTCCAGCCGCCGCACGCCGTCGACGCGCCCGCCGGTGCTCTCCCCCAAGGAGCTCGCCCTGACGAACAGCGCCAACGGCACGGCGACTCCCGCGGTCGACACCACGAAGGGCATCGAGATCGCCCCGGTGGACACCCCCGAGGACTGACCGCCCGGTCACCCCGGAATGGAAGCCGCGCCCCCACAGGTTCTAGCCTGTGGGGGCGCGGCTGTTTCGCGCGCACACAGTCAGACGGAACGAGGCACAGGATGACCGACCCGGTGACACTGGACGGCGAGGGCACGATCGGCGACTTCGACGAGAAGCGCGCCGAGAACGCCGTACGAGAGCTCCTCATCGCGGTCGGCGAGGACCCGGACCGCGAGGGGCTCAAGGAGACGCCGGCGCGGGTCGCGCGGGCGTACAAGGAGCTTTTCGCGGGGCTGTGGCAGACGCCTGAGGATGTTCTGACGACGACGTTCGATCTGGGACACGACGAGATGGTCCTGGTGAAGGACATCGAATTCGTTAGCAACTGTGAACATCATCTTCTGGCATTCCATGGTGTGGCTCACGTGGGCTACATTCCAGCGGAATCCGGGAAGATCACGGGACTTTCCAAACTTGCTCGGCTCGTGGACGTGTTCGCGCGCCGCCCGCAAGTCCAGGAGAGGCTCACTACGCAGATCGCTGATTCGCTCATGCGAATCCTGGAAGCGCGTGGCGCGATCGTCGTCATCGAGGCGGAGCACATGTGCATGTCGATGCGGGGCATCCGTAAGCCGGGCGCCAAGACGACGACCTCGGCGGTACGTGGGCAACTTCGTGACGCTACTACACGTGCTGAGGCTATGTCCCTGATATTGGCCCGTTAGTAGCGGGCTGTCCCCCTTGCTCCATACCGTCCCCGATCAGTGGAGTTGATCGCTGATCAAGGGGGATCGGTATGGGGTACGGGCCGACCAGCAAGATGCTGGTGAACCTGGTGGACGGCTGTGTGCAGGCGAAGAACGTCACCCCGGGCAGCGCGATGTGGACGCTGGACGGAGACCGGACGGTACAGACCACGGTCGTGGGCGTGGCGGCGGGGAAAGCCCGTGCCGCTGTCGACGTGATCACGGACCGTATGACCTTCACCGTCAGCCCTGATCTGCTGCTGTCCACGCCGGACGGCTGGACCCACGCGGGGGACGCCTCGGGGGCGACGATCGCCTGGACGCATGCGCGGAAGCTGCGCCGGGAGCGACTGATCATCCGGCCGGGGTACGAGTTCGGCTACTTCGTCGGCGCCACCTGCGCCGATGGCACGGTGGGGAAGAACTACGTGTCGCTGGTGGTCAACGAGGAGACTTTCGCGACCCGATACGCTGCCGCGCTGACGGCATGCACCGGTCTGTCCGCCCGCCTGGAGGCGGTGACTCGGCCGTCTGGTTATCTGAAGCGGGACCTGCCTGGTTTCCGCGTACGGGTCGTCTCCTCCTACCTCGCGGATGCGCTGCGTCACTACGTCGGCGGAGACGCTCACCACATGCGGCAGCAATTCCCGCGGGTGGTCCTACGCGACGTCGACACGTTCCGCGGCTTCCTTGACGGATACATCGATGGCGACGGCTGTCGTATCAAGCGCTGGCCGGCGCGGATGATCGTGAGCGCGAATGTGGGATTCCTGGCCGATCTTGCTCCCGTCATCGGGGCACGCTTCACGCCGTCGAAGCGAGGAACCGCCTCCCAACTGTGTGTCTCCGACCGCTGGGAGAGCCGCGGCACCTTCACCCCCGAGCACCACCCCATCGACCCGCCCGAGTCCTCCTGGATCCAGGTCCGAGAGGTCCGTCCCCGGCCCGCCCTCGGTGCCAAGCCCTTCACCTTCTACAGCTACCGGCTGGCCCCGTACCCCAGCTTCCTGGTGAGCGGGCACCTGGTGCGCGAGGGCCGGTAGGCGTCAGGCGGCCGGGGCGCGGTTGTCGTCGTCGTCCTCCGGGAGTCTGCAGACGCGCTCCAGGAAGAGGGCCGCGGCGATGACGGCCAGGCCCGCCAGGACCGAGAAGGCCGCGTAGAGGGCCTGGTCGCGGCGGGCCGGGACGTCGAGGAAGCCCAGGAGGTAGACGCCCGTGCCGCCGTACATGCCGGCGACGAGGGCGGCGACCAGGGCGCTCGCCTGGCCGAAGACGACCGCGCGGGCCGCCATCAGGGGTTCGACGCCCTTGGCGCCGGGGCGGCGCTCCCGCTGTGCCTTGAGGCGGGCCCGGATCGACAGGGCGGTCGCGGTGAGCACGGCCGCGATCGCGGTGAGCACGATGGGCGCGGCGATCGGCACGCTGGGGAGGGTGCCGACCGAGTCCCAGAGGCGGGCGCCGCCCCAGGAGAGGACGCCGGCGACGACGAACAGTCCGGCGAGCACCTTGAGCCGCAGTTGTTTCACCGGGAGTCCTTCACGGGGTCGTCGGTCGTGGTCGTGGGCGTCTGCCACGAAGCGTAACGACTACTCGGGGAGACGGAGTTCCAGGTCGGTGCGGCGGGTGACGCCTTCGTCGCCGACGGCGGCGAGGAGCGCGGCGACGGTGCCGTGGCCGGAGAGCTGGGCCTCGGGGTCGACGTCGTGCCAGGGGGCGAGCACGAAGGCGCGCTGGTGGGCGCGGGGGTGCGGGAGGGTGAGGACGGGGTCCTCGGAGACCACGTCGGCGTACGTGACGATGTCGACGTCGATGGTGCGGGCGCCCCAGCGCTCCTCGCGGACGCGGTGGAAGGCCTCCTCGACGGCGTGGGCCCGCTCCAGGAGGGAGGAGGGCGGCAGGGTCGTCTTGAGGAGGGCGACCGCGTTGAGGTACGAGGGCTGGGTGTCGGGCTCGACGCCCCAGGGCTCCGTCTCGTAGACGGGGGAGACGGCCTTGACCCGGAGGCCGGGGGTGTCGGCGAGGGCGTCGACGGCGCCCTGGAGGGTCTCCAGGCGGTTGCCGAGGTTGGCGCCGAGGGCGACGACGGCCCAGCGGGGGTTGGAGAGGGTCACGTCGGCGGCGTCGACGGTCTCGACGACGGCGGCCGGTACGGGCTGGACGGTGGGGTCGCTCTGGGTCGTCTTCATCGTCGGCTCCGGGTGATCGTGATGGTCACGTCGTCGAAGGGCACGGTGATGGGCGCGTCCGGTTTGTGTACGACGACTTCCACCTCCTGTACCCCGGCGTGGCTGAGGCATTGCTGGGCGATGCGCTCGGCGAGGGTTTCGATGAGGTCGACGGGCTCGCCCTGGACGACGTCGACGACCTCTTCGGCGACGATTCCGTAGTGGACGGTCTTCGTCAGGTCGTCGTCGGCGGCCGCCGGGCGGGTGTCCAGGCCGAGGACCAGGTCCACGATGAAGGTCTGGCCCTCCTCGCGCTCCTTGGGGAAGACGCCGTGGTGGCCCCGGGCCTTGAGGCCGCGCAGCGCGACACGATCCACGCGAATCACTCCTGCTGTCGTAGTTCGGGTGGCCACGCAGCCGGGTGCGGACGGCCGGGTGTCCGGTGTCGAATCTACCTGCGGGGACCGACAGCGCTTGCCCGTGGGGGGCGGGGGGTGGGTCAGGCGGGGGGTTCGGTGCCGTCCGTTCCGGGCTCGTCGTCCTCGGTTTCCTCGGTCTCCGCGAGGACGGGGGAGGCGTGGTGGGACCACATCTTCCAGCCGTCGGGTGTGTGGCGGAACACGTTGGTGGCGACGACGAGCTGGCCGACGAGGGGGCCGAGGGCGGCGCCGTCCTCGGCGGGGCCGCCGCTGAGGATGTTCTCGGTGCAGGTGACGACGGCGGTGCCGCCGGCGAGGGAGATCTTGAGGTCGGTGAGGAAGAACTGGATGTATTCGGTGTTCGCCATGATCAGGGCGTACGAGCGGAGTACCTCGCCGCGGCCGGTGAGGACGGGCCAGCCGGGGTGGACGCAGGTGATGGGGGTGGCGCCGTCGTCGAGCCAGCGGTCGGCGACGCCTTCGAAGTCGCCGGTCTCCATGGCCTCGTAGAAGGCGGTGTTGGCGGCCTCCACGGCTGCTTCGTTGGCGCTGCGGGCGTTGCGGGGTCGTTCGTCGAGTTCGTCGTCCCCGTCGTCCCAGCCGTCGGGGCTCATGCGGCTCCCTCGACGGCTCGGGCGACGCGTACGGCGTCGGCGGTGGCCCTGACCTCGTGGACGCGGACGGCCCACGCGCCCGCGTGGGCGGCGAGGGCGGAGACGGCGGCGGTGGCGGCGTCGCGTTCGCGGGCGGGGGGCGGGGCGGCGCCCTCGCGGGCGAGGACGTGGCCGAGGAAGCGCTTGCGGGAGGCGGCGACGAGGAGGGGGCGGCCGAGGGCGCGGAGCTCGGGGAGGTGGGCGACGAGGGCGAGGTCGTGGGGGGCGAGCTTGGCGAAGCCGAGGCCGGGGTCGACGACGATGCGTTCGGGGTCGATCCCGCCGTCGACGACGGCCTCCAGGCGGGTGCGGAGTTCGGCGACGACTTCGGTGACGACGTCGTCGTACACGGCGAGGCTGTTCATGTTCTGGCTGAATCCGCGCCAGTGCATGACGACGAAGGGGACTTCGGCCGCGGCGACGGCGGGGACCATTCCGGGGTCGGCGAGGCCGCCGCTGACGTCGTTGACGAGGACGGCGCCGGCTTGGACGGCGCGGGCGGCGACGCCGGCGCGCATGGTGTCGACGGAGACGGTGACGCCTTCGGCGGCGAGGCCGCGGACGACGGGGACGACGCGGCGGAGCTCTTCGTCCTCGTCGACGCGGCTGGCACCGGGCCGGGTGGACTCGCCTCCGACGTCGATGAGGTCGGCGCCCTCGGAGACGAGGTCGAGGCCGTGTTTGACGGCGGCCGTGGTGTCGAACCAGCGGCCGCCGTCGGAGAAGGAGTCGGGCGTCACGTTGACCACGCCCATGACCGCGCAGCGGTCCCACTCCGGCAGGCCCCGGGCGGTGCCCCGGTCGATCGTCGTCCTCATGGGTCCAGCGTAGGGCCCGGGGGCGAGATCAGGCCGCGCGGATCTCGCGTTCGGCGGGTGTGGGGACGATGTGGGCGCAGGGTCGGGGGGTGGGGGCGGGGCGTCTGCGGGTGAGGGGCCGGGGCAGGGAGAGGTTCACGAAGCCTTCGGCCTGCATGGCGGCGAAGCCGATGCGGGGGAGGTCGCGGCTGGTGCGGTAGACGACGAAGCGGGGTTCCCAGCGTGGCCGGAATTTGGCGTTGAACTTGTAGAGCGACTCGATCTGGAACCAGCGGGAGAGGAAGACGAGGAGGCCGCGCCAGACGCGCAGGACGGGGCCGGCGCCGATTTTCTCGCCGCGGGCGAGGGCGGAGCGGAACATGGCGAAGTTGAGGGAGACGCGGTCGATGCCGAGGCCGGGGGAGGCCTGGAGGGCGGCGACGATGAGGAGCTCGTTCATGCCGGGGTCGGCGGAGCGGTCGCGGCGCATGAGTTCGAGGGACATGCCGTCGGTGCCCCAGGGGACGAAGTGGATGATCGCCTTGAGGTCGCCGTAGGGGGAGTCGGGGGTGGTGCCGGCGTCGGGATCGGTCTTGTGGGCGGTCGCTATGACGGCGTCGCCGTCGCCGGGGGCGCCGATGCGGCCGAGGGCCATGGAGAAGCCGCGTTCGGTGTCGGTGCCGCGCCAGTCGGCGGCGGCGCGGCGGACGTGTTCGAGTTCGGCGGTGTCGAGGTCTCGGACGCGGCGGACCTGGGTGGTGTAGCCGTTGCGTTCGATGCGTTTGACCATCTGGCGGACGTTGCGCATGGCCCGTCCGGAGAGGGAGAAGTCCGGGACGTCGACGACTGCCTCGTCGCCGAGTTCGAGGGCGTCGAGGCCGGTCTCGCGGGTCCAGACCTGGCCGCCGGTCTCGGAGCAGCCCATGACGGCGGGGGTCCAGGAGTGGGCTTTGGCCTCGTCCATGAAGCGTTCGATGGCGCCGGGCCAGGCTTCGACGTCGCCGATGGGGTCGCCGCTGGCGAGCATGACGCCGGAGACGACGCGGTAGCAGACGGCGGCTTTCCCGCTGGGGGAGAAGACGACGCCCTTGTCGCGGCGGAGGGCGAAGTGGCCGAGGGAGTCGCGGCCGCCGTGCTGGGCGAGGAGGGTGCGGAGCCGGAGTTCGTCCTCGTCGGTGAGGCGGGCGGCGGGGTGCTCGGGGCGGAAGGCGAGGTAGATGGTGGTGAGGGCGGTGAGCATGCCGAGGGCGCCGAGGGAGTAGCCGACGGTCCAGTCCACGCCGTTGCTGTAGGCGACGGGTCCTTCGATGCCGAGGAGTCCGTACAGGACGTGTTCGAGGCGGTCGGCGAGGCTGGGGCTGCCGAGGACGCGGCGGGGGTGGGCGCTGACGATGACGAGGCCGAGGGCGAGGGATCCGCCGCCCATGACGACGAAGTTGGCGAGTGCGCGCCAGCGGCTGCGGGGGTCGGGGAGGGCGGCGAACTCGTCCCTGTGGCGCAGGAGGAGGGCGAGGAGTACGAGGGAGAGGAGGGCGCCGAGGACGGAGTGGCGCCAGACGAACTGGGCGGCGGCGCCGAGGGGGAGGAGGACGACGGCGGCGCGCCAGGCGCGGCGTTTGTGGCGCTTGAGGCCGTGGGCGAGGAGCAGGAGGAGGACGCCGGCGCTGAGGGAGAGGGCGGCGGAGAGGGGGCCGAGGGTGCCGGGGAGGACTTCGGCCAGGGCGTGCATGCGGCTGGCGCGGAAGCGGGGGAAGACGCCGGCGGCGATGTCGATGAGGCCGACGAGGGTGCAGGCGGTGCCGACGAGTGCGGGGACCTTCTCGGGGCGGGGGCCGCGGAGAATCCGGCGTACTCGAACCGGAACCATTCCTGATTTGTCCCCATCTAGCGTGACAGACATGGTTTCCCGTACTTCCCGTGGTCCAGCGAGGGGTCTTTGACTCCGGTCGGGCCCTGCGGCGCGTTCGGCGGGCCGTTCCGGCTGGTGCGCCTTCTAGGACGGTGCCGTGTGGAGTCGGGTTCATTCGTTCACAGGAAATTCTCGGAAAGAAGGCTCGGTCGTTCCATGGGTCTCACCAGCAGCAAGGTCCTCGTGGTGGCGGTCGCACTGGCCGTGGCGCTGTTCTTCGCCACGGTCTGGCTGTGGCCGCGGCTGGCCCGTCGGGGCTGGCGGGCGTACGTGGGGCGGGTGGGGCTGCTGCTCGCGACCCAGGTGGCGCTGTTCGCGGCGGTGGGTCTGGCGGCGAACCGGTCGTTCCTCTTCTACGGTTCGTGGGCCGATCTGTTCGGTCAGGAGCAGGAGATGGGTGTGGTCGTCGACCACGGGGCCGGTTCGAAGGACCTGCGGGTGGTGGGGACGCGGGCCGTGGACGTGCCGGGCGGCAAGCGTCCCGAGGTCGGTGGCCAGATACAGAAGGTCGTCGTGGCGGGCGAGCGGTCGGGGATCGTCTCGCCGGCCTATGTGTACCTGCCGCCGGAGTACTTCCAGGAGCGGTACGCGAAGCGCACGTTCCCCGCGTCGGTGGTCCTCACGGGGTATCCGGGGACGGCGGAGAACCTGATCAAGGGGCTGAGGTACCCGAGGACGGCGTACCTCCAGGCGAAGGAGGGCCGGATGCAGCCGATGATCCTGGTGATGCTCCGTCCGACGGTGGCGCCGCCCCGGGACACGGAGTGCGTCGACGTGCCCGGGGGCCCGCAGACGGAGACCTTCTTCGCCGAGGACTTGCCGAGGGCGGTCTCGGAGACGTACCGGGTGGGCACGAAGCCCCGCAACTGGGGCTTCATGGGGATCTCCACGGGCGGTTACTGCGCGCTGAAGATCGCCCTGCACCATCCGGAGCGGTACGCGGCGGGGGCCGGGTTCTCCGCGTACTACCGGGCGGCGGAGGACGTGACGACGGGCGACCTCTTCCACGGGGACGACGGGCTGCGCAAGCGGGCGGACCTGCTGTGGAGCCTGGACCACCTGCCGCAGGGGAGGTCGTCGTTCCTGGTGACGACGTCGAAGCGGGGCGAGGACAACCGGTCCGGCACGCTGGACTTCGTCAGGAAGGTGAGGAGCCCGGCGCACGTCTCCTCGATCACGCTGGAGAGCGGCGGCCACAACTTCAACACGTGGAACCGGGAGATACCGCCGGCGCTGGTCTGGATGGGCGGCAGGCTCAGCGCGACCTGACGCCTACTCCACGGTCGCCCTGCGCAGCGCCCGGTGGACGCCCGCGGGGGTGAGGACGCCCAGCGGCCGTCCGTCGGCTCCGACGACCGTGAGCCGGCCGGTGTCATGCTGGAGGAGCACGGCGAGGGCGTCCTTGAGGGAGGTCCCGAGGGGTACGGGGGCGGGGGCGCCGTCCGGGCCGCCGGGACTCTCCGGTGCCGCGCCGTCCGGGCCGCCGGGGTTCTGCGGGGTCACGGGGCCGGGGTCGCCTTCGGACACGCGGGTCACGGGGTCGAGGTCGGCCTCGGTGACGGGGGTGACGGCGAGCCGCTTGAGGCCCCGGTCGCTGCCGACGAAGTCCGCGACGTACGAGGTGGCGGGGGCGCCGAGGACGGTGGCGGGCGTGTCGAACTGCTCGATGCGGCCCTGCCCGTAGACGGCCATCCGGTCGCCCATGCGGACGGCCTCCTCGATGTCGTGGGTGACGAGGAGGACCGTCTTGCGGACGGTGGCCTGGAGGGCGAGGAACTCGTTCTGGAGGCGCTCGCGGACGACGGGGTCGACGGCCCCGAAGGGCTCGTCCATGAGGAGGACGGGCGGATCGGCGGCGAGGGCGCGGGCGACGCCCACGCGCTGGCGCTGGCCGCCGGAGAGCTGGGCGGGGTAGCGGGAGCCGTATACGGCCGGGTCGAGGCCGACGAGGTCGAGGAGTTCGGCGGCACGCGCGCGTGCGGCGGTCTTCTTCCAGCCGAGGAGGGCGGGGACGGTCGCGGTGTTGTCGAGGACCGTGCGGTGGGGGAAGAGCCCGACCTGCTGGATGACGTAGCCGATCTTGCGGCGCAGGGCGACGGGGTCGACGTCGGCGACGTCCCGGCCGTCGACGAGGACGCGGCCGGAGGTCGGCTCGACGAGCCGGTTCACCATCATCATCGTGGTCGTCTTGCCGCAGCCGGACGGCCCGACCAGGGTGACGAGTTCACCCTCGGCGACCTCGAAGGACAGGTCGTCCACGGCGGTGGTGCCGTCCGCGTACCGCTTGGTCACGTGCTCGAACCGGATCATGGTTCCCCATTCTGGCCCCTGGACGCCGAGGGTGTGTGAAGACCGTGTTGCCGGGGGGTGGCGGGTCTCCGGGAATGTCAGCGGCGGGGGTTAGGGTCGTCATACATTCGTTCGGGAAGTCGACGACCCGGGGGGAGGGACGGATGAGCGCGCCGAACTGTCTGGTCACCAACGACTGGATCTGCGGGGAGTACCTGCGCACGCGAGCAGGGGAGTTGACGGACGCCACGCTCCAGCACGTGGGAATCACGGTCGTGTCGGTGCTGATCGCGCTGGTCGTGGCGGTGCCGCTCGCGCTGCTCGTCCGGGCCCGGCCCCGGTTCGCGGGACCGGTCCTCGGCCTGACCACCCTGCTCTACACGGTGCCGTCGCTCGCCATGTTCTCGCTCCTGCTGCCCTTCTTCGGCCTGTCGGCGGCGCTCGTGGTGACCGGCCTCGTGCTGTACGCGCTGACGATCCTCGTGCGGAACACCCTCGCGGGTCTCGCGGCGGTGCCCGCCGAGACCCGCGAGGCCGCCCGGGGCATGGGGTACGGCTCGCTGAGGCTGCTCTGGCAGGTCGAACTGCCGCTCGCGCTGCCGGTCCTGATGGCGGGGATCCGGATGGCGACGGTGTCGACGATCGCGCTGACGACCGTCGGTTCCGTCGTCGGCCGCGGCGGCCTCGGCAATCTCATCGAGGACGCGCTGCCCACCTTCTTCAAGGCGCAGATGCTCGCCGCCTCGGTGCTGTGCGTGCTGCTCGCCGTCACCGCCGACCTGCTGCTCCTGGGCCTCCAGCGGCTGCTCACGCCGTGGGCCCGGATACGGACCGCGCCGGGGGGCGGGTGAGATGGGCATCGTGACGGAGGCCTGGGGCTGGCTCACCACCGGCGCGCACTGGTCGGGTGAGGAGGGCATAGGGCGGCGGCTCACCGAGCACGTGTACGTGAGCGGGGCCGCGCTGCTGATCGCGGCGGCCCTCGCGCTGCCGCTGGGCCTGTGGCTCGGCCACCTCGGCCGGGGCGGGGCGCTCGCGGTGAACGTGTCGAACGTGGGGCGGGCGATCCCCGTCTTCGCGGTGCTCGCCCTGTTCATGGTGTCCCCCCTGCGGAACGCCGGGTACGTGCCGACCGTCGTGGCCCTCGTGCTGTTCGCGATACCGCCGCTCCTCACCAACGCGTACGTGGGGGTGCGGGAGGTGGACCGGGCCGCGGTGCGCGCCGCGCGGGGCATGGGGATGACCGGCGGCCAGCTCTTCCTGCGGGTGGAACTCCCGCTCGCCGGGCCGGTGGTGATGACGGGCGTGCGCTCGGCCGCGGTGCAGGTGGTCGCCACGGCGACGATCGCGGCGATGGTCGGCCAGGGCGGCCTCGGCCGGATCATCACGGCCGGCTTCGCCACGTACGACACCGCGCAGGTCGTGGCGGGCGCCGTGCTCGTCGCGCTGCTGGCCCTCCTGGTGGAGGGCGTGCTCGTGGGCGCGGACCGGCTGCTCGGACGACGACGTGAAAGACCGATCGAAAGCTGACTGGAGATGGGTGATCTCGTGAACAGGGTCTCGCGTACCGCGGGCGCGGTACTGGGTACGGCGGCGATGGCCGTCGCGCTCGCCGCGTGCGGCGGTGAAAGCCTGGAGCAGGACAAGGACAAGGGCACCGGGAGCGCCGGGCTCCCCGGCACGGGGAAGAAGGGCGCGCTGGTGGTCGGCGCGGCCGCGTTCACCGAGGCCAAGGTCCTCGCCGAGCTGTACGCGCAGTCGCTGCGGGACGCCGGGTACTCCGTGTCCATCACCACCGTGAAGAACCGCGAGCTGTACGAACCGTCCCTGGAGAAGGGCGAGATCGACGTCGTGCCGGAATACGCGGCGACGATCGCGGAATTCCTCAACGCGAAGGTGAACGGGCCGAAGGCGCCCGAGGAGAAGCCGGTCGCATCCGGTGACGTGACGGCCACGGTGGAGGCGCTGCGGAAGCTCGCCGAACCGCGCGGCCTGAAGGTGCTCGCCGCCGGCGAGGCGGTCGATCAGAACGCCTTCGCGGTGACGAAGGAATTCGCCGCGAAGAACAAGCTGAAGACGCTTTCCGATCTCGGCGAGGCGAAGCTGAAGGTGAAGATCGCCGCCGGTGACGAATGCGCGGTACGGCCGTTCTGCGCGCCCGGTCTGAAGAAGACGTACGGGATCGACGTGACCGGCATCGACCCCAAGGGCGTCGGCACCCCGCAGGCGAAGCAGGCGGTCAAGGACGGGGTGGACCAGCTGGTCCTGACGACCACCACGGACGCCACCGTCGACAGCTACGGCCTGGTCTTCCTCGCCGACGACAAGAAGCTGCAGAACGCCGACAACGTGCTGCCCGTGGTGAACGCCGAGGACGCCGGTTCCGCCGAGATAGCCGCCGCTCTGGACAAGATCACCAAGGTCCTGACCACAGCGGATCTCGCCGAACTCAACCGCAAGGTGGACGCCGAGCGGGCGAAGCCGGAGGACGTCGCCAAGGAGTATCTGACGGCGAAGGGGCTGCTCAAGAAGTAGGCGTCGGGTGAGGGGAGTCGGCCCGAAACGGAACCGGAACGGCGGATATCCACTTCTGATGGCGAGAAGTCGCCAACAGATTGCCGGGCCGACGCCCCACACGACGCCTACGCACGGTAAATTTCAGGCCATGCCACGTGGACGCCACCGCCATTCCCCGCCTCTGCACAAGCTGCTGCCGCCCTCCGCGGTCGCCGGCGCCGCGGTCGTGTGCGCCGCGGCAGCCTGGCTGCCCGGCGATCTGCTGGTCGTGCGGCTGCTCACCGCCGCGGCGGCGGTCGCCGCCGTCACCGGTGCCGTCCTCATGCGCAGTTGGGACCGCGGCGCCGGTCTGAAGGTCGCCGAACTCGACCGGGCCCGCACCGCCGACCAGTGGAAGGCCGAGGAGCGGGTCGCCGAGCTGGAGTCCGACCTGGAGGAGTCCCGCGCGCTGCGCTCCCGGCTCGACGCCAAGCTCCGCGCCAAGCGCGTGGAACTCGCCGGTCTGCGCGGCGAGCACGCCGACCTGCTCCGCCGGTACGCCACCGCCGAGACCGAGCGCGCCAGCGCCCTGGAGGGCCGCCGCGTCCTGGCCCTGGAGGTGACCGGCACGGCGTCCGGTGAGGGCGCGGCCAAGGCGCTGCCCGCCGGCGGCTCCGCGCCCACCCCGGAGGCCTTCCGCCGCGCCGCCGAGGCACTCCGCGACCTCCCGCGCAACGCCGCGGCCCAGCAGGCCCGCCGCACCACCGAGGCGGCCCGCGCGCGTGACCTGGCGGAGCGGGCCCTGGAGACGGAGGAGCCGCAGGGGAAGCACGCGGCGGCCGCCGGAACAGAGCACACCCGCCCGGCCGCCCCCGCCCTCGCGCTCCCGGCGGCCGCGCAGGTCCCGCCCGCCACCCCGAAGGTGCCCACCGCGGCCGCGATCGTCCCGTACGCGGCCCGCAGGCCCGTCCCGCGCCCCGAGGGCGGCTTCGACTTCTTCGGTACGCAGAAGGCGGCGGCCATCGAGGCCGTGCAGCACACCGACCTCGCCGACGTCGTGGGCGAGGAGGTCCTCGAAGAGGCCCTGGCGGCCCGGACCACGCTCGGCACCCCGCTGCTCACCCCGGTCACCGCCACCGGCAGCCCGGTCACCGCCACCGGCACCCCTGTCGATCCGTCGGCACCCCCCGTCACGGCACCCGCCCAGGCGGTCGGCCAGGTCATCGACCTGACCGCGCACGACGAGACCGAGCAGCTCGACGTCGCCGAGCTGCGCGGAGCGGTGAACTCGTGACGTACCGCCTCACCGCCCTCCCGGCCGGTGAGGCCGTCCAGCGGCGCGACGAACTGCTCGCCCTCTTCGCCCAGGCCTTCTGCGGCGCCCCCTGGCACGAGCCCCCGCTCGGCGCGGTACGGAGCGTGGAGCGGCTGCTCGGCACGGCCGCGCGGAACGACGACTTCACCGCCGTGGCCGCCCTCGACACCGACGGGGCGCTCCTCGGCATCGCGGCCGGTTGGACCGACACCGTCCTGTCCGGTGGCGCCCCCGCCTTCGAACTCGCCGAGCTCGTCGTCGCCCCCGGCCACCAGGGGCGCCGCGTCGGCCGCGGGCTCCACGACGCCCTCCTCGCGGCCGCGGCGCCCGGCCCGGCGCTGCTCATGACCCTGGACGTACCGGAACTGACGGACCGGTACGCGCGCTGGGGCTGGACCGTCGTCGACCGGCGGCGGCCCGGCCAGGAGGAGCGGGAGTACGTCGTGATGAGCCGGGAGGACTGACCCCCCGGCCCGGGACCTCTACTTGTCGATGTCGCCGACGACGAAGAACAGCGAACCCAGGATCGCCACCATGTCCGCGACGAGCGTCCCCGGCAGCAGCTCCACGAGGGCCTGGATGTTGTTGAACGACGCCGAGCGCAGCTTCAGCCGGTACGGGGTCTTCTCGCCCTTGGACACCAGGTAGTAGCCGTTGACGCCGAGAGGGTTCTCGGTCCACGCGTACGTGTGGCCCTCGGGCGCCTTGAGCACCTTCGGCAGCCGCTGGTTGATCGGCCCCGGCGGCAGCTCCGCCATCCGGTCGAGACAGGCGTCCGCCAGCTCCAGGGCGTTGTGCGTCTGGTCGAGCAGGCACTCGAACCGGGCGAGGCAGTCACCCTCCTCGCGCACCGCGACCCGCAGGGTGTCCTGGAGCTCCCCGTAGGCCAGGTACGGCTCGTCACGGCGCAGGTCGAAGTCGACGCCCGAGGCGCGGGCGATGGGCCCCGACACCCCGTACGCGTGGACCGCCGCGGGGGACAGGACACCGACCCCGCGCGTACGGCCGCGGAAGATCTCGTTGCCGAGGACCAGCCGGTCGTACACGTCCATCCGCGACCGCACGTCCGCGACGGCCTGCCGAGCCCGGCCGAGCCACCCGGCGGGCAGGTCCTCCTTGAGCCCGCCGACCCGGTTGAACATGTAGTGCATCCGGCCGCCGGAGACCTCCTCCATCACCGCCTGGAGCTCCTCGCGCTCCCGGAAGGCGTGGAAGATAGGGGTGATCCCGCCCAGTTCGAGGGGGTAGGAGCCGAGGAACATGAGGTGGTTGAGGACCCGGTTCAGCTCGGCGAGGAGCGTACGGGTCCACACCGCGCGCTCCGGGACCTCCATGCCCAGCATCCGCTCGACGGCCATGACCACGCCGAGCTCGTTGGAGAAGGCGGACAGCCAGTCGTGACGGTTGGCCAGCATGATGATCTGCCGGTAGTCCCGCGCCTCGAAGAGCTTCTCGGCACCGCGGTGCATGTAGCCGACGACCGGCTCGGCCTGCCGGACGACCTCGCCGTCGAGCACGAGCCGCAGCCGGAGCACGCCATGGGTCGAGGGATGCTGCGGCCCGATGTTCAGCACCATGTCGGTGCTCTCCGCCGCGCCGCCGATGCCGACCGTCGTCTCCGTCATGCGGCCAGTATCCCCTGCGCCCCGGACCCCGGAAGTCCCGCCCGCGAAGACGGGGGCCGCCACCGCGCGGGATGTGCGGTGGCCGGGATCCGTCGGTCCTTCCCGTCACGGGCGGCAGCGTGTCGTCGACCGGGCGGGGGCCGCCACCGCGGGGGCCGCCCGGTGGCCGTGATCCGTCCGCTCACCCCTTCGTCAGGCCCTACCGGTCCAGCCCGTCGCCGCCGGGATCCGCCGCGTCAGCCAGAGGAAGTCGCCGAGACCGCCCCGGGCGGTCAGCTCGGCCGCCTCACCGGCGGTGGAGAGGCGGCGGACGTACGCGGCCGGGTCCGTCGAGGCGAGCGCGAGCGGCGGCCGCTCACCGGACACCCCGAGGCGACGCAACACCTCGCGCTGCGAGGCCAACTCCGTGCCGCCGGCCCCTGGAGCGCCGTTCCCCGGAGCGCCGCTCTCCACAGCGCCGGCCCTCGCAGCGCCGTCCCCCGTCGCGTCGCCCCTCTCAGTGGCACCCCCCACAGCGCCGGCGCCGCCCCCCAGGCCGCCCGCCCCCGTGCCACCGCGCCCCCCGCCCGCCCCCGGCCGGACGGCCGCCTCGCAGGCGTCCAGGGCCACGTGCGCGGTCAGGTCGCAGCTGCCGTCAGGGACCGGCGGGACCTCGCGGCCCGCGCGGAACCCCGTCAGGGAGCCGAACGGCGGCCGGGAGGCCCGTACGTGCGCGTAGTCCACGGCCACCGCGCGGCCCGCCGCCAGCGAGGCCACCGCCGCCGCCCAGGCCGCGTCCCGCGGCCGGCCGATCTCGGCCCGCGCGCCCGGCTCCCGCAGGGGCCACCAGCGGGCCAGCCACTCCGCGTCCGGGCCGGAGACCGGCGCGCCCAGGCGTTCCGCGCCGTCCGCGCGGACCTCCACGTACCGGACGGTGCCCTCCGCGTCCGCCTCGGCCACGTCCACCGGCACGTTGTCGAGCCACTCGTTCGCGAAGAGGAGCCCCCGGGCCCCCCGGGGCGGCCGGTCGGTCCACACGATCCGGGGATCGAGCCCCGACGGGCGCGCGGCGCGCTCGACGGCGTACGCCCGGACCGTGAGGCCGGCGCCCTCCGTCGCGGCGAGGACGCCCGTGAGCAGTTCGCCGCGTCCCGCGCCCACGTCCACGAGGTCCACCTCGGCCGTTCCCAGCTCGTCCGCGACCTCGCCGAGCAGCCGGGCCACGGCGGCCGCGAAGAGCGGCGAGGCGTGCACCGAGGTGCGGAAGTGGCCCGCCGGCCCCTCCGGGCGCAGATAGAAGCCCCCCGGGCCGTACAGCGCCCGCTCCGTGGCCTGTCGCCACCCCTGCCACTGACACGTCTCATCCGTCACGGGCCCCAGTCTCCACCCCGGGGAGTACGGGTCCCGTGTCAAGGATCGACCCCACGGTTGATCCCCGCACCTGTCCACGTTCCCTACTCTGGGTGACGTGCAGCGCCTCTACGACTTCATCCGCAGACACCCGACGGGCGTCGACACCTTCTGGGCGGTCGTCCTCTTCGGGTTCTCCGCGCTGTGGGTGGGGACCACCTACCCGGCGGTGGGCAACCCCGTCGCGTACGGAGTGGTCGCCGCGCTGTTCTCCCTCGTCGTGGCCATGCGGCGGCGCGCCCCGGAGAAGATGCTGGTGCTCGCGGTCGCCCTGGGGCTCGTCCAGCTCGGCGCCGGGCTCGAACCGTTCATGGCCGACTTCGCCATGCTCGTCATCATCTTCACGGTCGCCGCGCACGACGGGCCCCGCTGGGGCTCCCGCCTGGCCCTCGTCGGCGGGCTGTGCGCCTCGCCGCTCGCCGCGCTGAGATGGCCGATAACGGACCCCTCCTCCGGGCCCGCCAAGGTCTTCTTCATCGTCATCATGATCGTGCCGTTCGTGCTCGCCTGGGTCCTCGGCGACTCGCTCCGCACCCGCCGCGCCTACTTCGCGCAGCTGGAGGAGCGCGCCTCCCGCCTGGAGCGGGAGCGCGAGGCCCAGGCGAAGGTCGCGGTCGCCGCCGAGCGGGCCCGGATCGCCCGCGAGCTGCACGACGTCGTCGCGCACAACGTGTCGGTGATGGTGGTGCAGGCCGACGGCGCCGCCTACGTCATGGACTCCTCCCCGGAGACCGCCAAGCAGGCCCTGGACACCATCTCCACCACGGGCCGGCAGGCGCTCGCCGAGATGCGCCGACTGCTCGGCATCCTGCGCACCGGGGAGCACCAGGAGGCCGGGGAGTACGTGCCGCAGCCCGACGTGGAGCAGATCGAGGACCTCGTCGAGCAGGTGCGGGGCGCCGGGCTCACCGTCGACTTCGCTATCGAGGGGAGCCCGCGCCGGCTGCCCAGCGGCGTCGAGCTCACCGCGTACCGGATCGTGCAGGAGGCCCTCACCAACACGCGCAAGCACGGCGGTCCCGACGTCGGCGCCAGCGTGCGGCTGGTGTACTTCGACGACGGCCTCGGGCTGCTCGTCGAGGACGACGGCCGGGGCGCGCCGCAGGAGATGTTCGAGGACGGGGGAGCCGACGGCCGGGGCCACGGTCTCATCGGCATGCGGGAGCGGGTCGGCATGGTCGGCGGCACCCTGGACGCGGGCCCGCGTCCCGGCGGAGGCTTCCGGATCAGTGCCCTGCTTCCGCTCAAGCCCGCTCACTGACGACCCGAAGGAATCTGATGTCCATCCGCGTGATGCTTGTCGACGACCAGGTGCTGCTGCGCACCGGCTTCCGCATGGTGCTCGCCGCCCAGCCGGACATGGAGGTCGTGGCGGAGGCGGGCGACGGCGTCGAGGCCCTTGAGGTGCTGCGGGCGACGGAGGTCGACGTCGTCCTCATGGACGTGCGCATGCCCAAGCTCGACGGGGTGGAGACGACCCGGCGGATCTGCTCGGAGCCCGACGCCCCGAAGGTGCTGATCCTGACCACGTTCGACCTCGACGAGTACGCGTTCTCCGGGCTGAAGGCGGGCGCGAGCGGCTTCATGCTGAAGGACGTGCCCCCGGCCGAGCTGCTGGGCGCGATCCGCTCGGTGCACAGCGGGGACGCGGTGGTGGCGCCTTCGACGACCCGGCGGCTGCTCGACCGCTTCTCCTCGATGCTGCCGTCGTCGGGCAAGGACCCCGAGCACAAGGAGGTGGGGCGGCTGACGGACCGGGAGCGCGAGGTGATGATGCTGGTCGCGCAGGGCCTGTCGAACGGTGAGATCGCCGCCCGGCTCGTCCTGTCGGAGGCGACGGTGAAGACCCATGTGGGGCGCATCCTGACCAAGCTGGGCCTCCGCGACCGCGTCCAGGTCGTCGTCCTCGCGTACGAGACCGGCCTGGTCAGGGCGGGCGGCGGCGGGGCCGTCGGATAGGGCCGGCTCAGCGCAGCACGCTCTCCAGGAAGTCGCTGCCGAGGCGGGCGACGACGGACACGTCGAGCTGGTGCAGGACGTACCGGCCGCGCCGCTGGGTGGTGATCAGCCCGGCCTTCTTCATGACCGCGAGGTGGCGGGAGACCTCCGGGGCGGTGATGCCGTACGCGTCGGCCAGCTCGCTCGTCGTGCTGGAGCCCCGGGCGAGACTGCGGCACAGCCGCATCCGCATCGGGTGGGCGACGGCATCGAGGCGCAGGGTGACCGCCTCGACGGAGGCCGCGCCGCCGAGGTCGCGGTCGGCGACGGGGTACTGGATGACGGGCTGCCAGCCGGGCGTGTAGAGGGCGATGAGGTGCGGCCAGCCGAAGGCCGTCGGCAGGAACGTCACGGCGGACCCCTCGGCGCTCGTCCGCCCCTGGACCAGCTTGTCGACGACGATCCGGGAGCCCCGCGCGTCCTCCTCGAGGGACATCGCGGGGGAGGCGGCGGCGACGGCCTCGGCCAAGCCCCTGCGGCGCGTCAGCTCCGTCTTGTGGCGGGCGTCGGCGGCCAGCTGGATCCGCACCCTGCGCCAGGTGTCGGCGAAGAACGCCTCGTCGCAGTCCTCGAGCAGTCGCCGTATCCACGCGCGCGTGCCGGGCGGATCGGCCAGCATCCGCTCCACGAAGGCGGTCTGCCGGGGCCCGCGCGCGGCGGCCAGGTCGAGGGCGCGGCGGCGCATCCGCTCGTCGACGAGCGGGGACGGGGCGCCGTACCGGTAGTTGCTGTTGCAGGAGATCTCCAGCGCGGAGCCCACGTACTTCTCGTCGTCCATGCGGTCGAGGTCGTCCAGCTCCTCCGCGAGGGTCTCCCGCGGCCGAGGCGGCAGCAGGATGTCCGAGCGGGTGCTGTTCCACATGAAGTCGGCCTCGTGCAGCCGGTCCGCGAGCTCCGGCTTCAGCGCCGCCGCCGTCGTGGTGGTCCAGGCGTGGAGCCGGGCGTGGTGCGCCGGCTCGGACAGGGCGTGCAGGGCGGCGCCCAGCTCCGCCAGGGGCGAGGGGCAGAAGGCGATCCGCTCGGGCGGCAGTCCGGTGATGTCGATGGTCACGCTCACCGGTCCATGGTGCGGGGTGGCGCGGGGGCGGGTCGCCTCGTTTTACGGGGGCGGTTCCCGGGGCCGTCAAAGGGCGGGTCGGTTAGGGGAGGCGGTTCCCGGGGCCGTCAAAGGCCGGGTCGCTTACGGGGGCGGTTCCCGGGGGCCGTCCGACGGGGGCGCCCGGCGCGCGCGCACGGCTGGCCGCCCGGCGCGCGCGCCCCTCTACGCGAGACGTGCCAGGAAGCCCCGTACCGCCGCCCTCACGTCGTCCGCCGTCCACTCCAGGCCCGGTTCCCCCACCGTCAGTTCCGTCACCGACACCCCCGGCGGGCCGCCCGCGCCGGGAGCGGACCAGCGGCGGAAGAGGGCCGTGCCGGTGGACTCGGTCTGGGCGAGGGACGCCGCCGTCAGGGTCTCCGGGTCGTACGGCAGCCAGACCTGGAACTGGTGGGTGTGCGGGGTCTCGGGGTGGACCCGGAACCAGCGCGTCCCCGCCTCCGTGAACGCCTCCCGCACCGCGTCGGCCACCACGCGCGCGTGGGCCACGTACGAGGGCAGCCGGGGCAGCTCGACGTCCAGACCCCGGAGGGCGGACAGCGCCGCCGGGTACTGCTGGAAGACCTGGCCCCCGTACCGGTGCCGCCACACCCGGGCCTCCGCCATGACCTCCTCGGGGCCGGCCAGCGCGGCGCCGGACAGACCGCCGAGGGACTTGTAGAACGAGACGTAGACGCTGTCGGCGAGCCCGGCGATCTCCGCGAGCGGACGGCCGAGGTACGGGGGGCACTCCCAGAGCCGCGCCCCGTCGAAGTGGACCACCGCGTCCCGTTCCCTGGCCGCCTCCACCACCTCGGTCAGCTCGTCCCAGGTCGGCAGCACGAAACCGGCGTCCCGCAGCGGCAGCTCCAGCATCAGCGTCCCGAAGGGCTCCGGGTGGTCCCGTACCTCCTCGGCCGTCGGCAGCCGGGGCGCGTCGGTGGGATGGACGGTACGGAGCCCCGACACGGCCCCGAGCGCGCCGCCCTCGTGGACCTCCGGGTGGGCGAGCGGGTGGAGGGCGACGACGGGGCTGCCGGTGCGCCCGGCCCAGCAGCGCAGCGCCACCTGCTGGGCCATCGTGCCGGTGGGGAAGAAGACGGCGGCGGGCAGGCCGAGCACCTCGGCGACGCGCCGCTCCAGCTCCTCGACCGGGCCGTCCCCGTACGCGTCGAGCGGCCCCTCCGCGTGCCCGGACGCCTCCGCCCACGCGAGGAGCCCCCGCAGGCGCGTGCCGACCGTGCCGTCCACCGGGGCGTGCCACAGCGTGCGCTCGGCGCCGCCCCAGACCTTCGCCCGGTGGCGCCGGGCCGCTTCCTCGTCCACCGGACCGGCAGGACCGGCAGGACCGGCGGGGTCGGCAGGACCGGCGGGGTCGGCAAGACCGGCGGGGTCGGCAAGACCGGCGGGGTCGGCAGAACTCGCAGGGCCGGCCAGGCCGGGAGGACTCGCAGGGCTCTCAGGATCCATGGCCCGATCATCACACCACCGCCCCCGCCACCGCCCGCACCACCGCCCACACCCTGTGGACAGCCACGTGGCGGGGCGAAACGCTGGCGTAGCATGACCAGAAATCGTCCGGTACCCGCCGAGGACTGGAACGGAAGGCCGTCCCACCGTGAACGCACCAGCAGCGCCCGAGCCCCGAGCCGAGGACCGACCCGCCCGGCTCACCGTCGGAGTCGTCGGCGCCGGCCGTGTAGGACCCGCCCTCGCGGCCGCCCTCCAGCTCGCGGGGCACCGCCCCGTCGCCGTATCCGCCGTCTCGGACGCCTCACGGCGCCGCGCCGCGGCCCTTCTGCCCGAGGTCCCGGTCGTCGAGCCCGCCCGCGTCCTGGCCCTCGCCGACCTGGTCCTGCTCACCGTGCCGGACGACGCCCTGCCCGGTCTCGTCGAGGGCCTCGCCGACACCGGAGCCGTACGGCCGGGGCAGCTGCTCGTCCACACCTCCGGGCGGTACGGGGTACGGGTCCTCGACCCCGCCCGCCGGGCCGGCGCCCTCCCGCTCGCCCTGCACCCCGCGATGACCTTCACCGGCACCCCGGTCGACGTCCAGCGGCTCGCCGGCTGCTCCTTCGGGGTGACCGCGCCCGAGCAGCTGCGGCTCGCCGCGGAGGCCCTGGTGATCGAGATGGGCGGCGAGCCCGAGTGGATCGCGGAGGAGGCCCGTCCGCTGTACCACGCGGCCCTGGCTCTCGGCGCGAACCACCTGGTCACCCTGGTGGCCCAGTCGATGGAGCTGCTCCGCAAGGCCGGGGTCGGCGCGCCCGACCGGATGCTGGGACCGCTCCTGGGCGCCGCCCTGGACAACGCCCTGCGGTCCGGCGACTCGGCTCTCACCGGCCCCGTCGCGCGCGGGGACGCCGGCACGGTCGCCGCCCACGTCGCCGAGCTCCGCAAGCACGCGCCCGCCACCGTCGCCGGCTACCTGGCGATGGCCCGCACGACCGCTGACCGGGCGCTCGCGCACGGCCTGCTCAAGCCCGAGTTGGCCGAGGACCTGCTGGGGGTGCTCGCCGAGAGCGCGGCGGGCACCACCGGGCCCGCCGACGGGCCGCAAGGAGACGACCGATGACCCTGTCCGCCCGTACGAGCGCCGGGAGCGGGCGGCCCGTCGACCCGGCCCCGCTCCTCCCCACGGTGGAGGAGCTCGCGGACGCCGTCGCCCACCGCCCGCCGGGCGGCCTCGCCGTGGTCATGACCATGGGCGCCCTCCACGAGGGCCACGCCACCCTGATCCGGACCGCACGCGAGCGCGTGGGCGCCGACGGCTTCGTCGTCGTCACCGTCTTCGTCAACCCGCTGCAGTTCGGCGCGGGCGAGGACCTCGACCGGTATCCGCGCACCCTCGACGCCGACCTGCTGCTCGCCGCCGAGGCGGGCGCGAGCGCCGTCTTCGCGCCCTCCGTCGACGAGGTCTACCCGGGCGGCGAGCCCCAGGTCCGGATCACCGCGGGCCCCATGGGCGAGCGCCTCGAAGGCGCCTCACGGCCCGGCCACTTCGACGGCATGCTGACCGTCGTCGCCAAGCTCCTCCACCTCACCGGCCCCGACCTGGCCTTCTTCGGCCAGAAGGACGCCCAGCAGCTGGCCCTGATCCGCCGCATGGTCCGCGATCTGAACTTCCCGGTCGAGATCGTCGGCGTGGAGACCGTCCGCGAGACCGACGGCCTCGCCCTCTCCAGCCGCAACCGCTACCTGTCGGTCACCGAGCGCCGTACCGCCCTCGCGCTGTCCCGCGCGCTGTTCGCCGCGGGCGACCGGCTCGCCGCCCAGGAGGCGCTGCGCGCGCGTGCCGAGGCCCTGCCCGGCACCCAGGACCGCGCCGAGGCCCTGTCCCGGCTCGGCGAGGCCCGCGCCGCCGCCGACGCCCACGCGGTCGCCCAGGCGGTCGAGGGCGGCCGCGCCGGGGCCGTACGGGCCGCGGCGCGTTCCGTCCTCGACGACGCGACCAGGGCGGACCCGCCGCTCACCCTCGACTACCTGGCCCTCGTGGACCCGGCCGACTTCACCGAAGTCGCCGACGACCACGACGGGGAGGCGATCCTCGCCGTCGCCGCGCGCGTGGGGAGCACGCGGCTCATCGACAACATCCCCCTGACCTTCGGAGCCACCAAGTGACCGGAATACGGCTGCACGCGCCCGCGCCGGGCTGGGCCATCGACGCCGACGTCGTCGTGGTCGGCTCCGGCGTCGCGGGCCTGACCGCCGCCCTGCGCTGCACCGCCGCCGGGCTCCGTACGGTCGTCGTCACCAAGGCACGCCTCGACGACGGCTCCACCCGCTGGGCCCAGGGCGGCATCGCCGCCGCGCTCGGCGAGGGTGACACCCCGGGGCAGCACCTCGACGACACGCTCGTCGCCGGCGCGGGCCTCTGCGACGAGCGGGCCGTCCACGCCCTCGTCACCGAGGGCCCCGACGCCGTCCGCCGCCTCATCGCCACCGGCGCCGACTTCGACAAGACCGCCGACGGCGAGATCGCGCTGACCCGCGAGGGCGGCCACCACCGCCGCCGGATCGCCCACGCGGGCGGGGACGCCACCGGCGCCGAGATCTCCCGCGCCCTGGTGGAGGCGATACGGGACCGGGGTGTGCGCACCATCGAGCACGCCCTCGTCCTCGACCTCCTGACGGACGCCGCCGGCCGTACGGCGGGCGTGACCCTGCACGTCATGGGCGAGGGACAGCACGACGGCGTCGGCGCCGTCCACGCGCCCGCGGTGGTCCTCGCCACCGGCGGCATGGGCCAGGTCTTCTCCGCCACCACCAACCCGGCCGTCTCCACGGGCGACGGCGTGGCCCTCGCCCTGCGCGCAGGGGCCGAGGTCTCGGACCTGGAGTTCGTCCAGTTCCACCCCACGGTGCTGTTCCTCGGCGCCGGTTCCGAGGGTCAGCAGCCGCTGGTCTCCGAGGCGGTGCGGGGCGAGGGCGCCCACCTGGTCGACGCCGACGGCGTCCGCTTCATGACCGGGCAGCACGAGCTGGCCGAGCTCGCGCCCCGCGACATCGTCGCCAAGGGGATCACGCGGCGGATGCAGGAGCGGGGCACCGAGCACATGTACCTCGACGCCCGCCACTTCGGCGCCGAGATGTGGGAGCACCGCTTCCCGACGATCCTCGCGGCCTGCCGCGCCCACGGCATCGACCCGGTGACGGAGCCGATCCCGGTCGCCCCCGCCGCCCACTACGCCTCCGGCGGCATCCGCACGGACCTCCGGGGCCGTACCACCGTCCCCGGCCTGTACGCGTGCGGAGAGGTCGCCTGCACGGGCGTCCACGGCGCCAACCGGCTCGCCTCGAACTCCCTCCTCGAAGGCCTGGTCTTCGCCGAGCGGATCGCCGAGGACATCACGGCCGCGGCGCCGCGCGTGGCCGGCGCCCCGGTGCCGCACCCCGCGCCGGTGACCCTGCCGCTGCCCGTGGGGGGCGCCAGGACCCGTATCCAGCGGATCATGACGGCCGGCGCCGGCGTCCTGCGCTCCGAGGCCAGCCTGCGGGAGGCGGCCGAGGCCCTGGACGCCCTGCACGGCGACGCCCTCGCGGGCGGCACCGACGACACCAAGGCCGGCGAGCCGGGCGTGGACTCCTGGGAGACCACCAACCTGCTGTGCGTCGCCCGGGTCCTGGTCGCCGCCGCCCGCCGTCGCGAGGAGACCCGCGGCTGCCACTGGCGCGAGGACCACCCGGACCGGGACGACACGGACTGGCGCCGCCACCTCGTCGTACGCCTCACGCCGGATCGGGCCCTCGACGTCCGGGCGACCGGCACGCACGACTTTCCCCCCACCTCCGATGCCCCAAGGGAGCCGAAGTGACCACGCCCGAGGAAGCCCGTCCCGAGCCCGTGGACGTCCCTCTGATCCAGATCAGCACCGTCCCGGCGTCCGAGGAGGCCGGTGGCTGCGGCGACGGCTGTGCCTGCGGCGGCGGCGAGGAGTTCGAGTGCGGGCTCGACCCGGCGCTCGCCGAGCTCCTCGCGGCGGCGGGTCTCGACCCCGTCCAGGTCGAGGACATCGCCCACCTCGCGATCGCGGAGGACCTCGACGGCGGGGTCGACGTCACGACCGTGGCGACCGTCCCGGAGGACGCCGTCGCCACCGCCGACTTCACCGCCCGCGAGGCCGGTGTCGTCGCCGGTCTGCGGGTCGCCGAGGCCGTGCTGTCCATCGTGTGCGCGGACGAGTTCGAGGTCGAGCGGCACGTCGAGGACGGCGAGCGGGTCGAGGCCGGGGACGTGCTCCTCAGCGTCACCGCCCGCACCCGTGACCTGCTCACCGGCGAGCGCAGCGCGCTCAACCTCCTGTGCCGCCTCTCCGGCATCGCCACCGCCACGCGCGCGTGGGCGGACGCCCTGGAGGGCACGAAGGCCGCGGTCCGCGACACCCGCAAGACGACGCCGGGCCTGCGGGCCCTGGAGAAGTACGCGGTCCGCTGCGGCGGAGGCGTCAACCACCGCATGTCGCTCTCCGACGCGGCCCTGGTGAAGGACAACCACGTGGTGGCGGCCGGCGGTGTGGCCGAGGCCTTCACGGCCGTGCGCGAGCAGTTCCCCGGGCTGCCGATCGAGGTCGAGGTCGACACCCTGCGCCAGGTCCGCGAGGTCCTGGACGCGGGCGCCGACCTGATCCTGCTCGACAACTTCACCCCGGCCGAGACCGAGGAGGCCGTCGCCCTCGTCGCGGGCCGCGCGTTCCTGGAGTCCTCCGGCCGGCTGACCCTGGAGACCGCCCCGGCGTACGCGGCGACCGGCGTGGACTACCTGGCGGTCGGCGGGCTCACCCACTCCTCCCCGATCCTCGACATCGGCCTCGACCTGCGCGAGGTGCGGGCCTGATGCTGCTCACCATCGACGTCGGCAACACGCACACGGTCCTCGGTCTCTTCGACGGTGACGAGATCGTCGAGCACTGGCGGATCTCCACCGATCCGAGCCGCACCGCCGACGAGATGGCGGTCCTGCTCCAGGGCCTCATGGGCATGCACCCGCTCCTCGGCGTCGAGCTGAGCGACGGCATCGAGGGGATCGCCATCTGCGCGACGGTCCCCTCGGTGCTGCACGAGCTGCGCGAGGTGACGCGGCGGTACTACGGGGACGTTCCGGCGGTCCTGGTGGAGCCGGGCGTCAAGACGGGCGTCCCGGTCCTCACGGACAACCCCAAGGAGGTCGGCGCGGACCGCGTGATCAACGCGGTCGCCGCCGTCGAGCTGTACGGCGGCCCGGCGATCGTCGTCGACTTCGGTACGGCGACGACGTACGACGCGATCACCGCGCGCGGCGAGTACGCGGGCGGGGCCATCGCGCCGGGCATCGAGATCTCGGTCGAGGCGCTCGGGGTCAAGGGGGCGATGCTCCGCAAGATCGAGCTGGCCCGGCCGCGCAGCGTGATCGGCAAGAACACGGTCGAGGCGATGCAGTCGGGCATCGTCTACGGCTACGCGGGCCAGGTCGACGGCGTGGTCGCCCGGATGAAGCGGGAGCTCGTCGGCGTCAACGGCGACCCCTCGGACGTGACGGTGATCGCGACGGGCGGCCTCGCGCCGATGGTCCTCGCGGACTCCAAGGAGATCGACGAGCACGAGCCGTGGCTGACGCTGATCGGCCTGCGCCTGGTCTACGAGCGGAACGTCTCGCGCATGTGAGTTCGCGGGGGAGTCGAACCGCCGGGCCGCCCGCCCGCAGGCCCGCGGGCAGGTCGGCCCGTCCGCCGGACCGTCGACGCGCCGTATGATCGTTAAGAGAAAATTGTCCGATTAGCGCGTATCGTCACCTCATGCCCACGCCATACGGATCCCGCGGCGGCATGGCGTTCAGCGCGGACGAGCTGCGTGTGCTCCGCCGTGCCCTCGCCGTCGCCCTCCACCCCGCCCCCCTCCAGGACGAGGACGTCCAGGACGCGCTGCGCCTGGCCGAATCCGTGGAGGAGGCCGTACGCGAGGCCGGTCGGCTGCGCGCGTTCCTCCTCGACGACCTGGCTCGCTACCGCGAGGCGCTGCCCGGCTCGCTCAGCGGCTATCTGGAGCTGCTCCGGGAGGCGCTCGCCGCCGGGTACGACCCCGCGGCCGACGACCTCGCCGCCCTCCGCGCCCTGCGCCGCGACCCCGCCGTCGGCGCGCTGCTCGCCCGCTGCCAGATCCTCGCCGAGCGCTCCGTACGCGCGCGCCTGGCGCGGGTCACCCAGGCCACCGCCACCCCCGTGACCGGCGCCCCCCGGCCGCGGCTGCTCGCCCTGCCCGGCGGGCGCGCGGCGGGCGACGAGCCCAAGCCGACGCCGCCGACGCCGGCCGAGCGCCCGGTCCCCAAGCCGTCCGAGGTGTTCCCGCCGCGCCGACGGCCCGTACCCCCGCCCCCACCCGAGGAACGGGTCGCGAGCTAGCTACCCTGGTCGCCATGGACTACGTATCCGCGCTCCTTCCCCCCATCGTGATGGCCGCGTTCTTCACCGCCCTCGTGGTCGTCATCGTGAAGAGCCAGGGAGGCTCCAACAAGGCCAAGGAGGACGCGGTCGTGGACGCCGCCCTCGCCCGCGCCGAGGCCACCCGCCAGGCGGACGGCACCTCCGCCACCTGAGCCCGACCCCACCTCCGGGACGTACGACCCTTCACGGTCGTACGTCCTTTTTGTTGCGTTTCTCTCCGTCAATGGGCGCTCATTGGCGGTTTGCGATCTAAAGTGACGGTGTGCCCCGTCCTTTGGGAGAGCTCGAAGACGCCGTCATGACCCGCGTCTGGCAATGGAACCGTCCGGTGACCGTCCGCGAAGTTCTGGAGGACCTTCAGAAGGAACGGTCCATCGCCTACACCACCGTCATGACCGTCATGGACAATCTCCATCAGAAGGGCTGGGTCCGCAGAGAAGTCGAAGGCCGGGCCTATCGATATACGGCGGTCTCCACCCGCGCCGCGTACGCGGCCGCCCTGATGAACGAGGCATGGGCCCGCAGCGACAACCCCGCCGCGGCCCTGGTCGCCTTCTTCGGCATGATGTCGCAGGACCAGCGCGAGGCCCTGGACGACGCCATCCGTATCGTCCAGCGCGTCACGCCGCTCGCCACCCCGCCCGCTGAGGGCGCCGAAGAATCCGGGGCCCAGGAGCGATAGCGTCCCCCCATGTCGCCGTCTGCCTCCCCGGCCGCCTCCGCGGCCTCCGCCAAAGCCGTCACCGTCCGCAGGGCCCGCACCGGAGATGTCGCCGCCGTCCGCCGTCTCGTCGACCCGTTCGTCCGGCGCGGCATCCTGCTCGACAAGGCGACCGTCACCCTTTACGAGTCCATCCAGGAGTTCTGGGTGGCGGAACGCGACGAGGACGCCACCGTCGTCGGCTGCGGCGCCCTCCACGTGATGTGGGAAGACCTCGCGGAAGTCCGTACTCTCGCCGTGGACCCCGAGTTCAGGGGAGCCGGCGTCGGCCATCAGGTGCTGGACAAACTGTTGCACACGGCCCGATGGCTCGGGGTGCGGCGGGTATTCTGCCTGACCTTCGAAGTCGACTTCTTCGTCAAGCACGGCTTCGTCGAGATCGGCGAGACCCCGGTCGACGGAGATGTCTACAGCGAGCTCCTGCGTTCCTATGACGAGGGAGTCGCCGAGTTCCTCGGTCTCGAACGAGTGAAGCCGAACACCTTGGGCAACAGCCGGATGCTTCTGCACCTGTGAGCGGGAACCCTATGTCCGAATCGCGCACGTTTCCCGCGTCGCCGGGCTTCTGAACCTCTGCCAAGGGTTTGTGTTTTTCCGAGAAAAGCGGTTTCCTTTCCGCGTACTGCATTTTCGATGAAAGGAAATCCGGTGGCACAGAAGGTTCAGGTCCTTCTTGTCGACGACCTCGACGGCGTCGAGGCGGACGAGACCGTGACGTTCGCGCTGGACGGCAAGACCTACGAGATCGACCTCACCACCGCCAACGCGGAAAAGCTCCGCGGTCTGCTCGAGCCGTACACCAAGAGCGGTCGTCGCACCGGTGGTCGCACCACCGGCGGACGCGGCAAGGGCCGCGCCGTGGCGACGGGCAGCCCGGACACCGCGAAGATCCGCGCGTGGGCCAAGGAGAACGGCATGAACGTGAACGACCGCGGTCGCGTTCCCGCCGACATCAAGGCCGCCTACGAGGACGCGAACCGCTGAGGCGACAGCTGCTGAGCCGCCGGGCCCCCGGTCCGGGCACTCAGCAGCCGCACCCGGTGGCACTCCGCGGCGGCGGCGGCCACGAGACGCACCAGGCTGGGGGCATCCGCATCGACCCACGGCGCGGACCGCAGCGCCGGCAGCGAGGACTCGACCTCGCGGCCCGGTGCCGGGGCCCGCAGCCACACGGCGCCGCCCGGCGTGCCGGAGCCGCACCGCCCCGGGGGAAGGGGCGCGGTCATCCGGCCGTCGGCGCCCAGGACCGCGAGGTCGAGCGCGATCCCGCCCCACTCCAGCCAGTCGAGCAGACCCGGTAGCTCCTCCGCGCTCCCCGCGGCCACGAGCACCAGCATCCGGCGCCCGAGCAGCGCCACGGGGCCCGTGGCGGGGCCCAGCCGGCGCAGCACACCGCGGCCGGCCGCGGCGGGCAGGTCGAGGACGTCGAAGTGCAGTCCCGTGACCAGCTGTACCGGAGGGCCGGCCACGGTCGCCCAGCCGAACTCGTTCTCGTACCACCCCGCCAGGCCTCCGTCGAGCGGCCTGCGGGGAAGCGGGACGGTGAAGGGCATGCCCGGGGAACTCCCGCGGAAGAGCGTTGGTTACGCCCCGCGGTGACGGAACGTCCCGTTCCGAACGCGCAAGGTGTCCGGATCGAGGCGTAAGAGTGCGTTCGGGACCACAAGGGTGTTCGCTGGTAGCGGAGGGAACCGGGGTGCGCCGCATGGAGTGTCGGTGCTTACGGGTAAGACATTCCTAGTGGAGAGGGGCGAGTCGCGGGCTTCGGCGTCTCACGTTCGCCATCGGCGTACTGATGGCGTGGCGAACTACTTGGCCTGCGGGAACATCGTCTCGCACCATCGGGTTGGAGCATTTGTCGGCTGTTCGGCAGCAGGTCTCCCCGCTGAAGAGGGGGTGATCCGGACGGATGTCGGCAGTTGGAATGAGCGGTCCCCGCTTGCGGGACTAAGCTGCGGAAGGACAGGGAGGGGATCGACCCCTAACTGACTGACCGCTCTGAGGAGCGATTAACGATGTTCGAGAGGTTCACCGACCGCGCGCGGCGGGTTGTCGTCCTGGCTCAGGAAGAAGCCCGGATGCTCAACCACAACTACATCGGCACCGAGCACATCCTTCTGGGCCTTATCCACGAGGGTGAGGGTGTCGCCGCTAAGGCCCTGGAGAGCCTCGGGATTTCGCTCGAGGCGGTCCGCCAGCAGGTTGAGGAGATCATCGGGCAGGGGCAGCAGGCCCCGTCCGGGCACATCCCCTTCACCCCGCGTGCCAAGAAGGTCCTGGAGCTTTCGCTCCGCGAGGCCCTCCAGCTCGGCCACAACTACATCGGCACCGAGCACATCCTGCTCGGCCTGATCCGCGAGGGCGAGGGCGTCGCCGCCCAGGTCCTCGTGAAGCTGGGCGCCGACCTCAACCGGGTGCGGCAGCAGGTCATCCAGCTGCTCTCCGGCTACCAGGGCAAGGAAGCCGCCACCGCCGGCGGTCCTGCCGAGGGCACCCCCTCGACGTCCCTGGTCCTCGACCAGTTCGGCCGCAACCTCACCCAGGCGGCCCGCGAATCCAAGCTCGACCCGGTCATCGGGCGCGAGAAGGAGATCGAGCGGGTCATGCAGGTGCTGTCCCGCCGCACCAAGAACAACCCGGTCCTCATCGGCGAGCCCGGCGTCGGCAAGACCGCCGTCGTCGAGGGCCTGGCGCAGGCCATCGTCAAGGGCGAGGTGCCCGAGACCCTCAAGGACAAGCACCTCTACACCCTGGACCTCGGCGCGCTGGTCGCCGGCTCCCGCTACCGCGGTGACTTCGAGGAGCGCCTGAAGAAGGTCCTCAAGGAGATCCGCACCCGCGGCGACATCATCCTGTTCATCGACGAGCTCCACACCCTCGTGGGTGCGGGTGCCGCCGAGGGCGCGATCGACGCCGCCAGCATCCTCAAGCCGATGCTGGCCCGTGGTGAGCTCCAGACCATCGGTGCCACGACGCTCGACGAGTACCGCAAGTACCTGGAGAAGGACGCGGCCCTCGAGCGCCGCTTCCAGCCCATCCAGGTCGCCGAGCCGTCGCTGCCGCACACGATCGAGATCCTCAAGGGTCTCCGCGACCGGTACGAGGCCCACCACCGGGTCTCCATCACCGACGAGGCCCTCGTCCAGGCCGCGACCCTGGCCGACCGGTACATCTCGGACCGCTTCCTCCCGGACAAGGCGATCGACCTGATCGACGAGGCCGGCTCCCGGATGCGCATCCGCCGGATGACCGCGCCGCCGGACCTCCGCGAGTTCGACGAGAAGATCGCCGGCGTCCGCCGCGACAAGGAGTCCGCGATCGACTCGCAGGACTTCGAGAAGGCCGCTTCTCTCCGCGACAAGGAGAAGCAGCTCCTCGCCGCGAAGGCCAAGCGGGAGAAGGAGTGGAAGGCCGGCGACATGGACGTCGTCGCCGAGGTCGACGGCGATCTGATCGCCGAGGTCCTCGCGACCGCCACCGGCATCCCGGTCTTCAAGCTGACCGAGGAGGAGTCCAGCCGCCTGCTCCGCATGGAGGACGAGCTGCACAAGCGCGTCATCGGGCAGAAGGACGCCGTCATCGGCCTCTCGCGGGCCATCCGCCGTACGCGAGCCGGTCTGAAGGACCCCAAGCGCCCCGGTGGCTCGTTCATCTTCGCCGGTCCGTCCGGTGTCGGTAAGACCGAGCTTTCCAAGGCGCTCGCCGAATTCCTCTTCGGCGACGAGGACGCGATGATCTCCCTCGACATGTCGGAGTTCAGCGAGAAGCACACGGTTTCCCGTCTCTTCGGTTCGCCGCCCGGATACGTCGGCTACGAAGAGGGCGGCCAGCTCACCGAGAAGGTGCGCCGCAAGCCGTTCTCCGTCGTCCTCTTCGACGAGGTCGAGAAGGCCCACCCCGATATCTTCAATTCCCTTCTCCAGATCCTGGAGGACGGTCGACTGACCGACTCCCAGGGCCGGGTCGTGGACTTCAAGAACACGGTCATCATCATGACGACCAACCTCGGGACCAGGGACATCTCGAAGGGCTTCAACCTGGGCTTCGCCGCCCAGGGCGACACGAAGTCCAACTACGAGCGGATGAAGGCGAAGGTCAGCGACGAGCTGAAGCAGCACTTCCGCCCGGAGTTCCTCAACCGTGTGGACGACGTCATCGTCTTCCCGCAGCTGACCCAGGACGACATCCTCCAGATCGTCGACCTGATGATCGACCGCGTCGACGACCGCCTCAAGGACCGGGACATGGGCCTCGAGCTCTCCCAGTCCGCGAAGGAGCTGCTCGCCAAGAAGGGTTACGACCCGGTGCTCGGCGCCCGTCCGCTCCGCCGGACGATCCAGCGCGAGATCGAGGACACGCTGTCGGAGAAGATCCTCTTCGGCGACCTGCGCCCCGGTCACATCGTGGTCGTGGACACGGAGGGCGAGGGCGAGGAGCGCGCGTTCACCTTCCGCGGCGAGGAGAAGACGGCCCTGCCGGACGCCCCGCCGATCGAGGCGACGGGCGGCACGGGAGCGGGCCCGAACCTGTCGAAGGACGCGTAAGACGTCACGCCAGAGCGAAGGGGCGGCCCCGGAACCGATGGTTCCGGGGC